>NZ_MPPE01000053.1:0-69409 GCF_001896645.1 Tepidanaerobacter sp. EBM-49 | reverse complement strand
TTTTGCTGCATTAAAAAATGGATAACCCTTCTATCTCATATTACAAGGGACGGTTCTTTTGTGTTGTCTGACAACACAAAAGAACCGTCCCTCTGTGCTGCTTATGCCTCTGTGCTGTTGTTGTTTGTGCTGTCTGTTTCTTTCTGTTCCTTTGTGCTGTGTCTGTGCTCATATTCTAATTATTCTATAATTATTCTAAAACTGCGCCGGTAGAAGCTGATGTCACCAAGCGGGCATAGCGGGAAAGATACCCTGTTTTTACCTTTGGCTCGGGTTTATGCCATGAGGTTTTGCGTTTTGCAAGTTCGTCATCTGAAAGAAGTACTTCAATTTTGCGATGATTTATATCTATTCGAATGATGTCGCCATCTTGAAGAAGGGCTATAGGACCGCCTTCCATTGCCTCAGGAGAAATATGCCCAATAGCTGCTCCACGAGTTGCGCCGGAAAATCTACCATCGGTAATCAGGGCTACATCCTTGTCAAGCCCCATCCCGGCTATGGCCGAAGTAGGGGAAAGCATTTCTCTCATGCCGGGACCGCCTTTCGGGCCTTCGTACCGGATAACTACTACATCGCCCTTTTGAATTTTTCCGGAGAAAATCGCCTCGGTAACTTCTTCTTCAGAATTATAGATGCGGGCAGGGCCTTCATGATACAGCATTTCGGGGGCTACCGCAGCTTCTTTGACCACTGCGCCGTTCGGGGCAAGGTTGCCCCTTAATATCGCAAGACCTCCCGTTTCTCTGTATGGATTTTCTATGGCATGGATAACATCTGTATTTTTAATTTCGGCATTTGCAATATTTTCCCCTATTGTTTTACCGGTTACCGTCATTAAATCTAAATTGAGCAGTCCTTTTCGAGAAAGCTCTTTCATAAGGGCAGGTATTCCTCCTGCTTCATGTAAATCTTGGACATGGTAGTGTCCGCTAGGTGCAAGCTTTGCAAGATAAGGTGTTCTCTGGCTTATCTTGTCAAATATATCCAGTTCCAATTTTATCCCTGCTTCATGAGCAATTGCCGGAAGATGAAGGACTGTATTGGTGGAACCCGCCATACCCATATCTACTGTAATCGCATTTTCAAAGGCTTCTCGTGTCATTATATCCCGCGGTTTTATATCCTTTCTTACCATTTCCATAACCTGCATCCCAGCCTTTTTTGCAAGGGCAACCCGAGCCCCGGAACATGCCGGTATCGTCCCGTTGCCGGGTAGGCCCATACCTAACGCTTCCGTTAAGCAGTTCATGGAATTTGCCGTAAATATACCTGAGCAGGAGCCGCATCCCGGACAGGCGGCATGCTCTACTTCTTCAAGTTCTTTTTCCGTTATTTTACCTGAGGTATATTCAGCTATTTTTTCAAAACATGTGTTAAGGTCTACATCTTTACCTTTATATCTGCCTGCAAACATGGGACCGCCGCTTATAACAACAGTCGGAATATTAATCCTCGCCGCTGCCATAAGCATTGCCGGCACTATCTTATCACAATTAGGTATGAGAACTAATCCGTCAAATGCGTGGGCAACGGCCATCGTCTCTATTGAATCTGCTATCAATTCTCGTGATGCCAGAGAATACTTCATACCGATATGGCCCATAACTATGCCGTCGCATACTCCGATCGCCGGAAATTCTATAGGGGTTCCGCCGGCCATTGCCACACCTTTCTTTGCCGCCTCTGCAATGGTATCTAAGTGAATATGGCCTGGAATTATATCATTTTGGGCATTGACTATGCCTATAAGGGGTCTGTCAAGCTCTTCTTCGGTGTACCCCATGGCGTAAAATAAAGAGCGATGCGGTGCTCTCATTACTCCTTTTTTAACTCTGTCACTTATCATAAAGTTTCCTCCTTCACTGCCGGCGTCTCATCTGCCACAGGCACATCATGGATACTTCCTTTGCCGCGCTGCAGGGCTATTCCACCGGTTCTTACTATTTCGATTATTCCATAGCGCTTCATTAACTCTAAAAATGCCTTCACCTTACTTAAATCTCCCGTAAGTTCTACGATTATCGATTCAGGATCAATATCAATAATCTTGCCTCTGAATGTCTCAACAATTTGAAAAACCTCTGTTCTGTTTGTATCATCAGTTTTGACTTTGATTAAGGCAAGTTCTCGCTGTACAGAAGTATTAACGTCAAGCTCTACTACTTTTATTACATCAACCAGTTTTTCTACTTGGCTTTTTATTTGAGCCAGTTCTCTTTCATCGCCTTCTGCCACTATGGTAATGCGGGATATTTTCGGGTTATCAGTCTCTTCGCCGGTAAAGCTCGTTATATTGAAGCCTCGCCTTGTAAAAAGCCCTGAAATTCTTGTAACAACACCATATTCATTGTGGACAAGCACTGAAAAAATAGCTTTACGCACTTTTTACACCTTCTTTATAAATTAAAAAATTTTATTTAACACAAACCACAAAATTATTTTGTCGCCAAAAAATAGACTTATGGCAGAAGCCAGCGCTATAAAAGGACCAAAAGGTATAACATCTTTAATGCTTTTGATTTTCAGTAATATTAGTATAAGACTTATAACGCTGCCTAAGATAAATGAAAGTATTAGTGCAAGAATAGTAAGCCTTGCCCCTAAAAACAAGCCAACCATTCCAAAAAGTTTTACATCACCACCACCCATACCGCCTTTTGCAAAGAAAGCTATCAGAAAAATTATGCCAAACCCTACAGCAAAACCTGCCAAGTGATATAAAAAAATTTCTTTCCCCAAAAAAGCATGCAGTAAAATCCCTGCCGCGGCAGCAGGCAAAACTATGTTGTCAGGTATAATTTGAAATTCCATGTCAATAAAAGTTGCAATGGCAAGAACAGTTAGCAGGATTATTGAAGATAGAAACTTGAAAGTGAGCCCAAATTTGCAAAATGCCATAAGGCACAAGGCGGCACACAAAAGTTCTATCAATACAATTTGTCCTAAACCTTTAGATAGCTTCCTGCATTTTCCTTTAAATAAAGAAGATGTGCCCGGACTCGATTTATTATGATGTATTTGGTAAAAATATATGTAAGTATTTACAAACTCGCCGGCAATCAAGCCTAATATAAAGATAAAAAAGTCCACAAAATTTTCATCCTTTAAAAACTGCTTATTCTAAAGTATAGCTTTCTATATTGCCATCTTTACTTTCCCCGGCGGTATATGTCCAAGATTGATTCTCCTTGTTTTTGCCATTTGCCTTTTCCGGAATATTGTCTAAATATTTTTCGTCCACAAGTACTTTTAGCCCTTGCTCTTGAGAAGGGTATGTAGCCTTATCCGCATAATACCTTTCCAGTGCATTTCTTATAATTTTTTTGTTTGCTTCATCAGTTGCTGCCTCTGCATTATTCTTTACGCCGATTACTTTCGGGATGGTAAGTGTCGCTAAAATCCCTAAAACAGCTATAACAATTATCAATTCGATTAAAGTAAAACCTTTTTCATTTTTCTTGCTGCGTAAAAGCTGCAATTTGTAAAACATTAATTTTGCACTCCTTATATTTTTTTAATGTTATTAAATAACTGCCAATTGTTTTAACAGCCCTTGAAAAGACAAAGCTTGCCTACGCCTTATCACTCAATTGAAATATTTATTTCAACACTTATTCCATCATCAAGACCTACTTCCGCACATAAAATGTTTTCTGTGCTCAATTTTGTAGTAATATCTTTTCCATACATCAGGGTAGGTGTTGAAATGCTCATACTTACATTCTCTTTTGAAAATTCGGTGCTGGCGTTTGCAGTAAGCATATTTGCCAGTTCAGATAAAGCGCTTTGAGCCATTTCGCCAAACTCATCAACAGGCATGCCCATCATCATTTTGGAAGCTATTTTTTTAGCGTCATCCATGCTCATGGAATAAACCACATTACCTTTTAGATCCCCAACCAGTCCTACTATTATAAGTATACCATCTGTCCGCAAATTTTTTCCTTTAATAATTACTTCACCCTGGTTAATAATTTGAAAACCTATCTGTGGCAGTACATTTTGAAATGCCGCAAGAAAGGGAGCTGCATATTTTACATCCACTCAAAATCACCTCTGCTAAAACCAATATTTAAAATCATTTCGCCAAATTCTGTGTCAATCGTTACTGAATAGGTCTTAATCTTGGCAGATGAGATATTCAGGCTTTTACCGTAAAACACCGAAGGTGGAGATACCCTCAAGCCGAATACCTTGTTCTCCCTGTTGAGCATAGAACAGGCGTTTCCTGATACAATATTTGCAAACTCTCCGATAGCCGCAATAATTTCAGTTTGTTTGCTGCTCTCTTTTTTAAGCATCTTATCAGTAAGAGCTGTTGCGCTTTCCACTGACATATCAAGAATCATTCTTCCTGAATACTTACCTATAATTCCAACAACCACCGCTATTCCTTTGGATTGTATTGTTTCATTGGACAGCCGCTCTCCTTTGTATGTAGCTATTGTTTTTGTCATTCTATTGAGAGCATCTGAAAAAGCCTCTTTGAAGATTGGAAGGTATAGGCTTTGGAAATGTTTAAACAGCTCTTCGTCATCTAAAACTCTTTTAACAGCCAGTATAAATTCTTCCTCATCTATCGGTTTTTGCACATAACCGCTTATATTGAAGTTTTTCGCTTTTTGGAGCATTTCATCATCAAGCATAGAACTTACTGCGATTACTTTAATCCCCTTATCGATTTTATGTATTTCTTTGGTGCACTCAAAACCATCGGTTCCGGGAAGGGTTATATCCATTGTCACAAGATCCGGCTTTGTTTCTGATACTACAGATATCACTTCATCTAATGTGCCGGCATGGCCTACAACCTCAAAACCATTTTTTTCTAAAATGTCTTTAATAATTAAAACAGAAAAATCCGAGTCATCCACTATAACAACACGCTTTTTATCCACCGCTTTCTCGTCCTCCTGTAAAAACCTAATATTACCAATAATATTATCAATTTCTTCGCCGATTTACAACCGAAACAGTCAAATAAATTGATAAAATACAGAAAAAATCTCTCTATAAATAAAAAACAGCCGTCAAAACCTTATAAAAAAAGATTTGGCAGCTGTATGTTGAAAAATAATTATCTATGATACTGTATTACCATCCGCGCTCAGCATAACGATCTTCAAGCTTTTCTATTTCTAAGCTCTGCATAGCTTCGCCCAGGTCCTCGGATACCTTTGCAAGAACATCCGGATTATTATAATTTGCCACTGCTTTTACAACGGCTTTTGCTCTTTTTTCCGGATTTGATGATTTAAATATGCCTGAGCCCACAAATACTCCGTCGCAGCCAAGCTGCATCAGTAAGGCCGCATCAGCAGGTGTCGCCACACCGCCTGCCGCAAAATTTGGAACAGGAAGTTTGCCTTCTTTTGCAACATATTTTATAAGTTCAAAAGGAGCTCCCATCTCCTTTGCAGCGCTCATAAGCTCTTCATCCGGCGTATTTGCCAAGTCTCTGATTTGCCCCATCACAGTGCGGACGTGTTTTACTGCCTCAACTACATTGCCTGTTCCTGCTTCCCCTTTAGTGCGAATCATAGACGCTCCCTCTCCTATGCGGCGAAGAGCTTCGCCCAGATTTCTTGCACCACACACAAAAGGCGTCTTGAATTTCGTTTTGTCAATATGAAAATATTCGTCTGCAGGTGTCAAAACTTCGCTTTCATCTATGTAGTCTATGCCTAAAGCTTCTAAAATCTGTGCCTCGACAAAATGCCCTATCCGGCACTTTGCCATGACGGGGATAGATACTGCTTCCTTAATCTCTCTGATTATTTTTGGATCTGACATACGAGCAACGCCGCCCTGCTTTCTTATATCAGCAGGCACCCGCTCGAGCGCCATGACAGCTACTGCCCCTGCTTGTTCAGCAATTTTAGCTTGTTCCGGTGTAGTAACATCCATTATTACTCCGCCCATTAATTTTTCATTGATTTGATTTGACATGTTTTGCCCTCCTATTTCCAAGACATAAATAGTATGATAGAATCAATGTATCGGTACATAATAAAATTTTAAGTGCAGTAATTAGCCATACATTTTGTCTTTGCAGTTTATACAAACATTATTTTGGCATTTAGCAATGTGTTTGTCAATACAATTTAGCATAATTCAAGCAAATGGAGGACATTATGGAGAAATTTGAATCGATACATTTAGACAAAAACTCAACTGAACCCCTTTATATTCAAATATATAAGGGATTTTCCAATTTAATTCTGAGCGGTCAAATAAAATACGGAGAAAAGCTTCCGCCTATTCGTCTTATGGCTTCATTTTTTGATGTTAATACTGTCACTATAGTAAATGCTTACAAAAAGCTCCAATCCGATGGATTTGCTAAATCCAAGGTGGGCAGCGGAACATATGCTTGTTTTTTGGGCGATATTTCTTCTAAGTCAAAGCCTTCCGACAAATTAGTAAATACCACTAAAGACAAAGGCATAAGATTCGACTTTAGTGCAGGTTCTATTTCACCGGATTATTTTCCGGTAAAAGAATTTAAGGAAATAATCAATGAGGTTTTGGACAGAGACGGCGGTTATGCTTTAGAGTATCAGGAGAGCAGCGGCTATCAGCCCCTTAAAGAATCTATTGGCCATTTTATGAGTGTGCAGCATGATATTGATGTTCCTTTAGATGAAATACAGATAATATCAGGAGCGCAACAGGGCATAGACCTTATTGCAAAGGCTTTTTTAAACAGTGGCGATACTGTATATGTAGAAGCCCCGACTTACCCCGGCGCCATAAACGCCTTTAAATCCCGCAATGCCAGTATTGTTGAAATTAATATGGAAAAAGATGGGGTCGACTTAGAGGATTTAAAAAGGAATATTAAGAATAATCCTCCTGTCCTCTTTTATACAATGCCTATTTTCCAAAATCCTACAGGTTATTCTTACAGCACAGAAAAAAAGAAAGAGCTGATAGCCCTTTCTTGTAAATACAATTTTTATATAATTGAGGATGATCACATAAGTGATCTTTATTACACCGAAAAGCCTTCTCTGCTTAAGGCATTTGACAACTCTGAAAAGGTATTTTATATTAAAAGCTTTTCAAAGCTGTTTTTGCCCGGACTGCGTATCGCCTTTCTTGCAGTGCCGCGCCGGCACTTTAACAAAATCGCACTTGCAAAATATTCTTCGGATATATCTACTTCAGGTCTTTCTCAGCGAATTTTGGACTTATTCTTAAGGAAAAGCCTTTGGTCTATGCACATAAACCGGCTTCAAAGAATATTTTATGAGAAATGGCAGAAAACCCTAACGGCTTTCGATAAATACATGCCATCAGACGCAAAATGCTTTGCACCCGGCGGCGGCCATTTCTTTTGGATTACTCTGCCTCAAGACCTATATTCCTCAACTCTTTACCATGAGGCTATAAAAAAAGGTGTGTCTATCGTCCCCGGAGATCTTTTCTTTATCAATCAAAAGCCTTCTGAAAGTTTCAGGCTCAGCACAGCTCAAATTCCGACATCAGATATTGACAGCGGAGTTAAATTGCTCTGTGAGAGCATCCAATCGCTTATAGACAATACCGGCGGAGTTTTCCGGGGACCTGGTGACAAGCCTCTTTTGTAAGTTATATCTTATCCTTTTCAAAAAATGGTATAAGATTTGACCTTGCGCTTCCTACATGTTCTGTCATTGCCTTTTCGGCAGCATCGGCATCATGCGCCGCCAGTGCTTCATATATCTTGCGGTGTTCCTCTAATGAGTGGACAGCCCTGCCTTTAGCCTTTACAGAAACTGCGCGAGCTCGCTGAATAAACTGGTGAAAGTTAGTAAGCACCGATTCCAAAGGTCTGCTGTTGCTCGCTTGAAATATAATATCATGAAAGCGCGAATCAAGCTCTGAGAGCTTTTCGGTGTTGCCTTTTTCTGTGTAGAACTCCATAAGGTCTAAGATGTCTTTTAATTCCTTTAACTGCTCATCTGAAATCTTTTCTGCAGCCCATCTTGCTGCAAGCCCTTCTATCATTTTTCTGATGGTGTAGATGTCTTCTACATCTTGTGGAGACACACCTTCAACGATAACACCTTTATTTGGAATGCTGGTTACCAGTCCTTCCAATTCTAATTGCCGTAATGCTTCTCTTATAGGAGTTCGGCTAACACCAAGTTCCTTGGCAAGCTTCATTTCTATCAAGCTTTCGCCTGGTTTATACACACCGTCTAAAATAGCATTTTTAAGGGTGTGATATATTTTGGTTCTCAGGGAATAGCCGGAATCCTGAGTCTCGGACGTCATTATAATACCTCCCTAAATTTGCAACAAATGCTGTACTAATTCTACTATATATTTGAGATTTTTTAAAGTAAATCCTTTTCTGTGCCAAAGTTTTAGCAAAATTGTCGGGATTTTATTGAAGCCGGCGATTATTTTATAATAACATGCAACAAAAAATTTCTTCTTTTTACAAAATTTGCTTGCTTTGAGGTGGCCAGTATTTTATAATTAATACAAAATAAGGAAATCTTTTATTCCTGCAGGTCATTATGAAATCAAAAATTATCTTAAAAAGTGTAAAAAGGGGAATCTGATTAATGGCAAAAAAAGATAGGATTGTAAAAGGAAAAGATATAACAAAAAGCGCAAGCATCAGCAGATTTATAATCGCCAGCATTTCCGTAATGGTTATTGCCATATGCGTTATAACAGGATTTATGTCCTATAATCGAGCTGCTGCAACTATTCAAAACAACACTTCAGAGCTTTTGCTGTCCCAGGCAAAATCCAATGCAACTTCTGTAAAAATGTGGCTTGACAAGACGTCTGCAGAATTCGAAGGCTGCGCTTCAAAGGCAAGGCTAAGGAATATGATATGGGAAGAACAAAAACCGGCCCTATTGGAAGATAAAGAGCGGCTGGGTTACATAAAACTTGGCGTTTCTAGCTTAAACGGCAATGTAATATACAGTGATGAGACAAAAGATAATATTTCTGATAAAACTTTCTTTAAAGAAGCACTAACCGGAAAGACGAGCTTTTCTGATCCTGTAGTAGAAAATAACCAAATTTTAGTGTATATGGCAACTCCGATAAAAAATGGCATCAGTCAGGTAGGGATATTGGTAGCTGCCTTTGATCATGCCGAAATGAACAATATAATTGTAAATACAGGATTTGGAAAAACCGGCTACGGTTACATGATAAATGGCAATGGTGATATGATTGCTCATAAAGATATTGAGCTTGTAAAAAATAAAGAAAACATGATAAAGAATGCAGAAAAAGATTCTGAACTCAAACAGTTAAGTCTGCTAATGCAAAAAATGATTAATGGCGAGGCGGGCTTCGGTGAGTATAAATACAAAGGCGTAATAAAGTATATGGCCTTTGCCCCTGTGGAGGGAACTCCTTGGTCAATTGCCTTAACCCAAGAAAAGGCCGAGATATTTGCCGGCATTAATTCAATAAGAAGAAATACCATTATCATGACAATAGTATTTATAATAATAGGCGCATTGATGTCCCTTGCAATTTCAAGAGCCATTAGTAAGCCCCTTGAGCAAGTAGAAAAATACGCGGCAGAGCTTGCAAGCGGAAATCTTGCAATTTCCATCGAAACTAAGCGAAAAGATGAGTTTGGAGCCGCTATACAGGCTTTAAATACTGCTGTAGCAAGCTTCAGAAATATAGTAAGCAATATACAAAAAATCGCTCAAACATCAGAAGAAACCACAACAGTATTAAATGAATCCATCGAGCAGGTAGCCGCCGGCAGCCAGGAAGTTTCAGCAACTATTCAGCAAATAGCAGAAGGTGCATCAGAACAAGCTAAAGAAGCTGAAGATGCGGTGAATTTGACTGCCAAACTTGGCGATAAGCTGGATAGAATGCACGACCTTGCAAATGACACCGGCGATTTTGCTGTAAGCACAGGCGAAAAAAGCAAAACCGGCTTAATAGCCATGAAGAATTTAGAAGATAATTATTCAAAGAGTGTAGAAGCTATAGAAAATGTTGCAAAAAGTATAAGGACTGTAACAGAAAAATCGAGTTCTATTGCAAATATAGTTGAAACGATAGCTTCTGTTGCAGATCAAACAAATCTTCTGGCATTAAATGCTGCTATTGAAGCGGCGCGGGCAGGAGACGCAGGCAGAGGATTTGCAGTAGTCGCAGATGAAATAAGAAAACTTGCTGAGCAAACTGCTGTTGCAACTAAAGATATCAGCGGTATGATAGAAGAGATTGCATCTGTTATTAACCAATCTCAAGAATCAATGGCAAGCGCTGAAAGGCTCATCGGCGATTTTACGATTTCTATGAATAATACTTCTGGTATTTTTAAAGAGATACAAGATGCAGTAAATAATTCTATTGAACATCTTAATCAACTTGCTGAACACATCAAGGAAATTGATGAAGATAAGAAAAATGTTATCAGCGCTATCCAAAATATATCTGCAATAACTGAAGAATCTGCCGCCAGCAGTCAAGAAGTAAGTGCAGCAGTTGAAGAGCAGGCAGCTTCCATGCAAGAAATCACTGCTTCTATCAACGAGCTTACAAGCATGATAAAACAGTTATTCAATGCTACACAAACATTTAAAGTATAGAAGGTGAAATCATTTGCGATGGCTGACAATTCTTCTCTACTTTATGTCTTCGGTATTCTACATTTTATTGATGGTATTTGTTTTGCGCCAAAATCCGAATAAACGGCTGAATCGAATTTGTGCTCTTGCAATGTTACCTTTTGTTATATGGAGCACGGGTTCTATACTTTTCGTGGGGGCACTGTCCAAGCAGGAAGCTTTGCTTTGGCTTAATATTCCGGCTTTGGGATGGTGCACTTTCCCCAGCTTTATTTTGCTTTTTTATATGGAATTTACCGGGCACAGTAAAATATCAAGGCGCCCTTTATTTACGATATTATGCTTTTTACCTGCCGTGCTTTGCGTTTACTGGCAGTGGAGCGGAAATAAGATTTTTTCAGATGTCATTCAGGATTCTTATGGCTGGACACAGGTTATTGCAAACACCCCTCAGTTGATTTTCTTTACTGCTTATTACGTAAGCTTTATCTCTATTAGCATATATTTAGCCTATGACTACTGGAAAAAAGCAAATATTAAGCGGCAAAAAGAGGCTGCAAAACTGTTTTTTATCACGCCTTTTCCTACGATTGTGCTGGGAACTCTGACCGATGTCATATTTCCGACTCTTGGAATTACCTTTGTTCCTCCTTTAGCAATCGTATTTATATTGATATGGGCAGGAGGATTTGCTTATGCTATATTAAAATATAATTTTATAGCTCTTACTCCTAAAGGAACTGCCGATGAAATACTTGCGACAATGAATGATGTTATATTTCTTTTAGACTCCAACAACAACATAACATTTGTCAATGATGCAGTCTTTCGTCTTTTAAATTATACGCCTCGCGAATTACAGGGTAAGCCTTTTGGATTTATTGCCGCATCTTCTGAAGGTAAAAAAGAAATCAGCGGAGAACTTGCAGAATCTGGTGCCATAAGCAACCGGGAAATTTACCTAAAGGGAAAAAGTGGAGAACTAATTCCGGTTTTAATTTCTGCATCTGTTGTAAAAGATCAGTTCGATGAACCCTCCGGTTTAATAATAAGCGCAAAAGATATCCGGCAGCTAAAATTGACTGAGAGAAATTTAAGAGAATCTGAGGAAAAGTATAGGAACCTAGTAGAACACGCTCTAATCGGTATTGGCATCCATCAGAATTTAATATTGGTTTATGCTAATCAGAAGTTTGCCTCAATGCTGGGCTATTCGCTGGAAGAAATATTGGACAAGCCTATTGAAGATATCATACACCCTGAAGAAAGAGCACTGATTTTAGAACGGGCAGAAAGAAGGCAAAAGGGAAGCAGTGAACCGGAGACATATGAAATGCGGTTTTTAAAAAGCGACGGCAGCTATTTTTATGCGCTTATAAGCAATGTTTTGATAGAATACGAAGGGAAAGTTGCCACATTATTTAATATCGCAGATATAACAGATACCAAGTCCCGAATTGAACTTGAACAAGCAAATAAAGAGTTAGAATCTTTCAGTTATACCGTTTCCCACGACTTGAAGGCCCCTTTAAGAAGCATCATAGGATTTTCTCGAATTTTATTGGAAGATTATGGGGATATCCTCGATGAAAAAGGCAGAGATTATCTTGAAAGGATTTTCTCATCTGCCCGCCGCATGCAAGAACTTATAGACGGTTTGTTAAAGCTCTCAAAGATTGGGCGAGCAGAACTTTATATAAGTCAAGTCAATTTAAGCAAGATGTGTATGGATATACTACAGGACTTAAAAACTCTTGAGCCTGCAAGACAAGTTGAAACAGTTATTGCAGAAAATGTTACAGTCTTCGGCGACAGGAACCTTTTACGGGCAGCTATGGAAAATCTGCTTCAAAACGCGTGGAAATTTACATCTAAAAATCTCAGGGCAAAGATAGAGTTCGGAGTCGAGAATTCCGAAAAGGGCTGTGTGTATTTCGTTCGAGACAATGGTATCGGTTTTGATATGGCTTATGCGGAAAAATTGTTTAAACCTTTTCAGCGGCTGCACAGTGAAAGTGAATTTTCCGGTACCGGTATAGGCCTTGCCACTGTTCAAAGGATTATTCAAAGGCACGGCGGCAAAATCTGGGTAGAAAGTGAAGAAAATGTAGGTACAACATTTTATTTTACTTTGCTATCATAAATCTTTTAACTAGCAAATATCTTCGGAAGGTGATGAAGTTAAGTGGAAAAACTGCTTCATGTCCTTATTGTGGATGACTCGGAAAATGATGCACTGCTTTTAGTTTATGAATTAAAGCGGGGCGGCTTTGCTCCCATAGTTGAGAGAGTAGAAACCGCCGAAGCTATGGAGGCCGCTTTATCTAGCAAAAAATGGGATGTGGTGCTTTGCGACTATCATATGCCGCGGTTTAGCGCATTTGAAGCCCTTGAAATTTTGAAGAAGCAAGGTATTGATATCCCTTTTATTATTGTCTCCGGCGCTGTAGGCGAAGAAACAGCTGTAGCTGCAATGAAAGCCGGTGCTCATGATTATATAATGAAGGATAACTTAACAAGACTTGTTGCAGCTATAGAAAGGGAATTGGAAGAGGCAAAAATTCGCCGCAAACAGCGAGAGACCGAGCTTCAGCTTGAACAATCCTTTTTTGACCTTGCCGAGACCGTGGCAAGAGCCATGGACTCTAGGGATCCTTATACTGCAGGTCATGCGCGAAAGGTAGCGGAGTATGCTCAGAAAATAGGTGAAAAAATGGGCTTTAATAAGGATAGAATAAGCGGTCTTTATGCCTGCGGACTTTTGCACGATATTGGCAAGATATCCATACCGGAAAGCTTGCTGTGTAAACCAGGAGCCCTTATTGAAGAAGAATGGGCTTTAATTAAAACACATGCACTCCACGGATATCAAATACTAAAGGACTGTAACCTACCGTGGCCTGTAGCAGATGTAGCCTTACATCACCATGAAAATTTAGATGGCTCGGGGTATCCGGACGGCCTTAAAGATTCTGAAATAAGTATCGAAAATCGCATTATCAGAGTCTGCGACGTAGTTGAAGCCATGGGGTCTCATCGACCTTACAGACCTGCAAGGAGCAGGCAGGAAGTTATCGATGAGCTCAAGAATGGCAAGGGAGTAAAATATGACCCTGAAGTAGTAGATATAATGCTAGAAATGTTAGAGGAAATTACGCCTGTTGTTGTCGAGAAATAGATTATAAAATTTTTTACCCCATTACGCTTAAAGTAATTTAAGGCTTTGAAAAACTAAACCACCCGTGATGATATACTTGAATAAAACGGGTGGTTTAAATTATTTATTGGTTTGGCAATCGAGCTTTAATAATTTATCACAAATCAATCAATAAGGTACTTTTCCCATATATCTTCTAATTGAGAGCGGATGATTTCTTATTTCTGCAAGTTTTTCTGAATATTTATCAAGGGCTGCCGATAGTACAAAAGGTGTTAAATATCCCCTCATTTCTTCATCAACCCCGGGCAGGGGGTAGTCTTTTGTATCTAATATTACCAATCTCTTAGTGTATTTTTGTGAAAAATCAATTACTCTTTCCACAAGGGGCCTGCCAAAATCCTCTCCTTTTAATATTATTAAGTTCGCATTTTCATCGACAATTTCAAAGGGTCCATGGAAGTATTCGCCGGCATGGACAGGCTGAGCATACAGCCACTGCATTTCCTCTAATATACAAATTGCATAGGCATAGGCTTCTCCCCAGCTCAAACCGGCTCCTATCGTCAAAAACTTCGTTTCATCTTTATATTCATTTGCAAAATTTTCAGCTTTCTCTTCCGCAAGTTTTTTAACCTCTGCCAGGTTATCAGGAAGGGTATCTAATGCCTGCATTACAGCGTCATATTTTTCGAAGCCATCTAATTCGCGCATTATGCTAAATATAATCTCATAAAGCATTATCAAATTCGCGTTGGTGGCACCTGTTTTTGCATTATTTAAAAATACATAATCTACATTTTTACTAAGTGGAGAATCGGCTTTTCCGGTAAAACCGATTGTTGCAGCTCCTTTCTCTTTAGCAATCTGGACTGCTTCATTTGTTTCCGGTGTTGTTCCCGAATATGAAGCAGTAATAAGTAAGGAATTTTTACCAAGAAGCTTGGGGCACAGTTTATTAAATTCTCCTGCATTATATGCAAAGGCAGGTATGGACGAATTTTGGCGCATTATATACTCACAAGAAAACATAATAGCCAAAGAACCGCCGCATCCTGCAAATATCACATTTTTTATATCTCTTTTTAGTAACTCCTTAACGGTTTTTTCAATTTCATCCCTTTGGCTCAGAGCATGTTTTAATGATTCTTGATAATCCAATAAATTGTTTTCCACGATAACCTTTCCCCCTTAAAATTTAGTTTGTAAAATTTATCCTTTTACGCTTCCTGATGTCAAGCCCCTGATTAATTGCTTTTGGAATATCAAAAACATGATAATCATCGGAAGCGCAGAAAGCGTAAGCCCCGCAAGCAGCACAGACCATTTAGTCGTAAGTGCCCCTCTTAAGTTCATAAGACCTACAGGAACTGTTCTAAGACTGTTATCTTCGATAAATACCAAAGCAAACATAAATTCATTCCAGGTAAACATGGCAGTAAGCAAAGCCGATGTAGCAATTATAGGCCGACTCATGGGCAGTACTATTTTCGAAAATACTTGCCAGCTATTACATCCGTCTATAAATGCAGATTCTTCCACTTCTCGAGGCAGCGTAATAAAGTACGAACGCATTAGAAAAACAGTAAACGGAATTCTATAGGCAGTGTAGGATATAATCAGCGCCCAGTATGTGTTGTAAATTCTCAGACTGCTCAATAACTTGTAAAGAGAAATAAGTCCTACCTGTGGAGAAAGCATAAGGCCGCCTATAATTATAGCTAGCACCAATTCCTTATAGCTAAACTCGAATCTGCTAAGTGCAAAAGCAGCTATCGCACTTATAGCAATAGTCAGCACTACTGAGGCTATTGTTACTATTACACTATTTAGAAAATATTGTTTTACTCCGTATTCCCATGCCAGCTCGTAATTGTCCCACAGCCATTTGCTCGGAAGTGCCCAGGTGTTGAGCATTATTTCTCTGTTTGATTTAAAACCGCTCATAGCCATCCAGCACAGCGGATATATTATGCTTATAGCGTACATTATCAGCAGTGCCATAATAATAAAATGGACAACTTTAGTTGACAGCGAAGTTTTCCCCAAAACCATGCACCTCCTAAGCTTTGTTATCGGATCCGAAGAATTTGTTTTGCAAAAACGATAGAATAAATGTTATTACAAATATAATAAACGCAATTGCAGCCGCGTATCCCATTTCATCATTTCTAAACGCCGAACGATACATGTATGTGGCAAGAACCTCAGATGCTCTTCCGGGTCCTCCTGCCGTCATAACATATACTTCATCAAACACTTTGAAAGCGCCGATTATAGTTATGGTGGTGCACACAAGTATCATTTCTTTAACTTGAGGGACTGTAACATTGAAAAATACCTGGATTCTGTTAGCGCCATCTATCATGGCAGCTTCATAAAGATCCGGGGGTATTTCTTGTATGGCAACCAGAAATAGCAGCATAATATAACCTGTATATTGCCACTGCGACACTGCTATTATCGCATATATCGCCGTTTTACCGCTGCCTAACCAATCATAGGCAAATCTTTCCAGACCAATTGCCTTAAGCCCTGCATTTACAATTCCTATGTTGGGATTGTAAATCAACTGCCACAAAAGTCCTACCACAGTAAGTGATATAACCGAAGGCATGAAATAAACAGTTCTGAAAAACGGCTGAAATTTCCTAACAAATTTTTCTTCCAGGATAGCAGCTAAAACTAATCCCAGGCCTACCTGAAAAATTATGGAGATTATTGCATATAATGTGTTGTTTCTTAAAGCCAAATAAAAAATAGGATCTTTGAAAAGTCTTTTATAATTCTCTATTCCAATATAAACTTTATCAGAAAAAGCGCTCCATCTGAAAAAGCTGTAAAATATATTGAGCACTACCGGAAAATAAATAAACACAACAACAAAAGCGACAGCCGGCAGCAGATATAAAAAAGCTAAACGTTTATTTTTGTATATATTCACGGCTAGCACCCCCTAATGTTTGCCCTGCTTTAAAGCAGGGCAAACATTAAATTGCTTATTGTTACTCGACTTCACTCTGAACTTGTTTAGCTACTTGTCTTACTTCTTCCATTATTTTCTCCGGTGTCTTGCTGCCGTTCAGAAGTTCTTGCAAACCGGCAAGATACACTTCCGCTACTTTTACATGAACGTCTGTATCTAGCCACAGAGCCATACCTTCTGCCTGTTCAATTGCTTTCATTCCTTCTACTAATAGCGGGAAAGCATTCGTTTCGTTAACAGCTCCAATTATAGGACTTGGCCAGCCTAAATCTTTCACAAGTTTTTCACTGTTTTCTTTTGAGGTCAAGAATTTCAAAAACTCTATGGCTTCCTCCGGATGTTTCGTCTTTGCTGATATCATAAATCCATCAGGTGCGCCTGTTAAGAAGTTTTGATTTCCTTTGCCTTCAGGTATCTTTGGCAGCGCAAAGAAATCCCATTTACCCGAAAAGTTATCTTCTACCTGCTGGAACTCTTCTAATTCCACATAGAACATAGCCGCTTGTCCTGCATAAAACATTTCATGAGCCATATCATGAGATGTAGAATTTACGCCTTCATTAAAGTAGCCATTGTCATTTAGGGATTTTAAATACTCTAGAGCTTGGACATACCCAGGGTCTGTGAATTCTCCGGTTTTCGGATTGTAATCCTTCATGCGTACATCTTGAGGCACAAGCTTCTGATTTAAACCGGTGAGATAATGGCATGCTGCCCATGGATATTGATTTCCCAGCGCTATAGGGGTAATATTGTCTGCTTTTAATGTCTCGCATATCTTAATAAAATCCGCCCAGGTTTCAGGCTCTTGGAGATTGTGCTTTGCAAATATCTCTTTGTTATATACAAAGAATTTTCCATTAATTCTAAAGGGAATTCCATAAACCTTTCCATCCATTGTAAAGGGCTCAAGGCCTGCCTGCATAATGCTGTTTTTCCAGTCTGTATCTGCATTTAAGGCCTCAGTTATGTCTAAGGCGTTGTTAGAACGAACAAATTTTTTGGCAAACTCGCCACTCCAGGAAAAGAATATGTCCGGCTGGGAATCTGTTCCCATAAGAACCCGCAGCTTATCTTTAATCGGTTCATCCGCTACAGCTTCCATATCTATTTTTATATTAGGATGCGTAGCCTCAAAATCTTTTACCACATCTTCAAAATAAGGCATATTCTCTGGCTGAGGCCATTTGTGCAAGAATTTTAATACTACCTGCTCGCCTTGCGTCTCTTCCGTAGTGCCTCCTGTTTCCTGAGAGCCTCCTCCGCAGCCGGCAACCAAAGATAGTGCAAGAGCAAAGATAATCACCAGTGATAAGGTTTTTCTATAGCTCTTCAAAATTGTTCTCCCTCCTTATAAAAATTAAAATTCTATTCCATAGCCGAAAGCACCGTAATAGGTGCAAGTTTTGGCTGCATCTTCGGCAGCCTTTTGCATAGCAAAAGTTACCTCCTTCCCATCAAGAATACTTACTATCAGGCTTGCAATAAAAGCGTCTCCTGCCCCTAAGGTATCCACAACCTTTGTAGGAACACTGTCTTGTAAATAGTATTTGCCATTATAATAAAGGATTGCTCCTTTGGAGCCTCTTGTAATAAGAACTAAAGAGGGACCTTGCTCGCTTACTTTTTTTTGGAAATCCTTGATTTCTTCCAAAGATTTGCCTGAACCGGAAAAAAAGGCAAAATCAACATATAGAAGTGTTTTATTTAGATAGGATTGTTCATAACTATCTGAAAAATCAAATGAAACAATTTTACCAGTTTCTTTTAGGTTTTTTAGTTCATCTTCTATGTAACTATAAACGCTAGTATGAATCAGATCAAATTTTTTCATATATTCAAAATCATCTTCAGTAAATGAAAGCTGAGTGGATACCCCCGGATCCCCTCCCACAAATACCCTGTCGCCATCTACTAAGGTTACTTCTGAATACGCATTAGGACCTTCTGCTATCCTTAAATGGGATATGTCTATGCCTTCTTTTTGCAATGTTTCGTATATATGTCTGCCGGCTCTGTCTTCTCCCAGCACACCCATATAGGCGGCATCGGCTCCATATCTGTGGGAAAGAACAGCTACGTTTAGGGCATTGCCTCCCGGGAACATAAGCCCTAAATCTAAATATTTGTCTACTACGTTGTCTCCGACTCCGATAATTTTTGCCATATTTCATGCCACTCCCAACTTAAAAAATATTATGACAAATCGCTCCAAAGCTCAGTATAAAATTCGCACAGATCGCCTCTTGTAAGAGAATATGTCATTTCAACAGGCATATCATGTTTGGTATAGGTTATTGATTCTAAAATCAGTATAGGGGTGTCCGGATTTATCTCCAGGACTTTTGCCTCGTATTCGTTGGCTTTTGCAAGTTTTATCCATTGTTTTGCGAATTTTAGTTTAAAACCGTACTCTTCTTCTATGATTCTGTATAAAGAATCTTTTTCCAGGTCATAATCCAAAAGGCCCGGAAAAAGCTTTACCGGCAGATAAGAATACTCAAGAGCAAAATTTTGCTGATTTCCTCGGCGCAGTCTTGTTATTTTATATACTTCTTCTCCAATTGAAATATTAAATTTTTCTGAAATTATTTTATCCGCTTCAAAGATTTCTGCTCCAAGTGTATAATTGCTTGGCTCTATGCCTCTTTCTTTAAGCATTTTGGAAAAGCCTGTCAAATGCAGCAAATCTCTTTTTATCTTCGGCTTTGCAACATATGTGCCTTTCCCCTGTTTTCTGTAAGCCCTGCCTTCGTTTACCAGCGAAGTTAGAGCATTTCTGGCAGTCATTCGGCTTATCTTGTATTGCTCGCTAAGCTCTCTTTCCGAAGGCAGCTTAGAGTCGGGAGGGTATTCGCCATTTTCAATTTTTTCTTCCAGCAATCTTTTGATTTGATCGTAAATTGGAGGTAGCTGTTCTTTAGATCTCAATTTAATCACTTTCTTTTTTAGTGGTTTGTGGTATATACCACCTATTGTATATTAAATATTCGACAAATATTTTAATATTCCTTCTTTGTGAATTTTTTATTTTAATATTTTATTTAAAAATCGGATAGCTTAAAATCCACGGGTGCGCACAATATTAAACCCCTCCAAATTATTTATTAATGAAGGGGTTTAATATTTTCGTTTATGCCTTTTCTAATGCCTTTATCCCTGCTGATGCAGCGATAAGCACAGGATCATAAACCGGCGATACCGGTGGTGCATAAGCAAGATCCAGTTCATTTAATTCGTAGACCGTCATACCTGCAGTAATGGCAGTGGCAAAAATGTCAATACGCTTTCCAACTCCCTCGCTCCCCGCCATCTGGGCTCCAATGACTTTAGCCGTATTTTTGTCAATGATGATCTTTACATGTATGGATTTGGAGCCGGGATAGTAGCCTGCTTTATCTACATGTTTTATCTTCGCAGAAATTGGAAGCATTCCTGCATCTTTTGCTGATATTTCATTAAGGCCTGTAGTTGCTATATATGTATTGAAAATCTTAGTTACTTGAGTTCCGATAATGCCCGGAAAGATAGCGCTGCCCCCTGCTGCATTTTCCCCTGCAATCTTGCCCTGCTTGTTAGCTGTAGTTCCTAGAGGAACATATACGGGCTTTTTTGTAATACGATTGTAAGTTTCCGTGCAATCTCCGGCAGCCCATATATCAGGACAGCTTGTGCGCATATATTTGTCTACTGCTATACCGCCTAAAGTCCCCGTCTGTATCTTTGCATTTTGTGCAAGAAGTGTATTCGGCTTAACTCCTACTGCGGCAATTACCATATCTGCATCAAAAATATTATTGCCCTCAGTAATTATCTTCAAGCCGCCTTTTTCGGCAGGTTTAAACTCAACAACTTTTGTGTTCTTATATAATTTTACTGAATTTTTTTCCAGCTCTGCTTCAATAAGAGCACTAAGTTCTTCATCGATTTGGGGAAGAATTCTTGGAAGCATTTCAAAAATATCTACATCTATGCCCCAATTTCTAAGAGCTTCTGCTAATTCAAGCCCTATGAAGCCTGCCCCTAAAATTGCAGCGTGTTTCACATTTTTCGATGATAAAAATTCTTTAATTTTAATTCCATCTTCAATATTTCTTAATGTGAATATGCCATTATTATCAATACCCGGTATTTTAGGGACAACTGAAACTGCGCCGGTGGCTATTACCAACTGACCGTATGGCTGATTAAACGTCTCACCGCTTTTAAGGTTTTTAACCTTCACGTACTTCTCTTGGGTATTTATGCCTACAGCTTCATGCAATATATAAACATCGATATTTCTTTCTTCTTTCATGTATTCAGGGGTATAAGTTATAAGTTTGTTAACATCTTTTATGACATTTCCGATATAATAAGGCAGACCGCAAGATCCGTAAGTTATATAACCTGTGCGCTCAAAGACAATTATGGGAAGTGATGGGTCGCCCCGACGGGCTTGTGCTGCGGCGCTCATTCCCGCCGCAGTTCCTCCGATTACCACCAAATTTTTATTCATAAAAAACTTCCCTCCCTCTATAATCTTTAGCTTTATTTTTGTCCATATTTTTCGATAACGCCCATCTCATCCATCAGCTTTCTTAGGTCTTCCAGCTTTTCTCCTCTAAGATCCTGGTAAGGTCTGCGCAGCATGCCTCCCGGAAGTCCGAGAATGTTTAAGGCCGCTTTTATTACAATCGGATTTGAAAACCAGTAGAGTGCTTCAAGAAGCGGGTAATACTTAAAATAAAGTTTGCGGCTTTCCTCAACTTTTTCTATGCTGTCCCAAGGTCTTGCAATTGCAGCCATCTCCTCAGGTATTATATTCCCTCCGATATTTGCTGCTCCATGGCCGCCAATGGCAAGAGTAGGCAGTAAAATGGAATATTTCGGATAGTCGCAGCAGAGTATGTGGACTTTTTCTCCCACTCTCCTTTTTACTTCTACTAAATGCTGAACACTTCCCATGGCCTCTTTGTCTGCTACAAAATTAGGACATTCCTCAGCCAAACGTCCTATAGTATCAGGTTCAATAAAAACCCCTACCCGGCTGGGATTATTGTAGACAGCTACCGGAATAGATACGGATTTTGCACAAGCTACTAAATGGTCTGCCAGTGCCGACTGAGGCGGCAGCAAATAAGGGGGCGCAGTATAAACTAACCCATCGGCACCCTCTCCTTCCGCATACTGACTAAATTTGATGGTTTCCTCAGTGGTAGGAAATGCGGCTCCGAAGAATACCGGTATCTTTCCTTTGGCATATTTTGATATGCGCCTTACGATTTCTTTTCGCTCTTCCGCTGACAATAAAGTAACTTCTCCGGCAGAACCCATTACAAGCAAAGTTGATGTACCATGTGCTGCTTGATGGTCGATAAGAATCTCAAAACCTTTCCAGTCAATAGTTCCTGATTCGTTAAAGGGTGTGGGTATAGCCACCCAAGAGCCAATAGGTTTATACATAATTTGCCTCCTTAAGATATTTGAATAATTTGATATTACACAAACCAATATCCTTAATTACTATCTTAAAACTCTTAAGAACCTTAGATTTCTGTCTCTATCCTTTTTTAATTATATATTTTTTACAGATATTAATAAAGATTAATTATATAAGGTTTGGTTTTGTGTCAATAATTTAGTCATAAAAAGTTTAACTTTTTATGATACTACACTTGCAGCTTCATGTGCTGCTTGCAGAGTCATATAATCGATAGAACATGAATTCTTTTTCTGTTATACCAGGATTCTATATATTCAAATATTGCCTTACGTGCAGCATTGAAAGCGTAATATTTATGGTGATTTACCTCTTCCTTCTTTAATACCGAGTAAAAGGATTCGATGCAAGCATTATCATATGGATTACCTTTTGTGCTAAAGGAAACTTTAAAACTTTGCAAATAAGTTTGACGGTATATTTTGACTTGTATTTTTCGATAAATATAGCGAGTTCATTTATCGTTTTCTTAGGAATAGGCAGTAGCTTTTTTTAATATTTCATTTTCCGTTTCAAGTTCAGCAATGTGTTTTTGCATTGCTTGATACTCCTTCGCTGTGATTTCCTTATTACAAGTTTCTTTATCGGAGAATGCTGTTTAATCTACTTATAAATAAGTTAACGTTGCTCGCAATACTCACGGCTTAGTTCTAATACAGTCTGGCCAGAATTATACAGATTTACAATCTGCTGTTTGAAATCATCTGTGTATCGGATACCGTTATTGGACATTGTTTAACACAAGTTTCTTGTAATCATTTTGCCGTGTTAAACTTTTCATGTCCATATTTATATACTAACACCAAGATCTTAATGAGGTATTAGCTTTATTAAACAAATTATATAATAATGATTACAATAAAAAATCGAGTAGGAGCTAAATAATTAATTTATTCAGTGTCCTCTCACACCACCGTATATACCGTTCGGTATGCAGTAGTTCAATAAAATTGGTGGACTGACAAATATCTTTCACTGATTGACTGAAGTCCTATCTTCTTAAGGTATTCATTGGTGAGGGTTTTCGAAAGAATTGGCCCATCCAACAATAATTTGTCTTAACTTAACCATCCTCTGTAACATACTCATGGCATTACTCCTATCCGTGATTTCCTTTGGTCTTTGCTTAAGTCTAGCAACAAGTTTGGGATTAACTCATATCCCGATTTCGCCTTTTTTGGTGTAAAATGAAAACCCATTAAACTTAAGCTTCCATGGCTTATCCCTAGCACTCTTCTCCTTATTGACTTTGAGCTTTAGTTCATCCTCAATAAAGCGAGTGATATTTGCTATTACTCTATTTGCTGCTTTCCTGCTTCTGACATAGATATTGCAGTATCGGCATTTCAGACCCCCTCAGACCACTTCTAGTAAATTCTATATCCAGTTCATGAAGCATGATGTTGCTCAGGAGTGAAGATAAGTTTCCGCCATGTGTCTTTCCTTCTTTCGTTCTCATGACAACCCCATTAATCATGACTCCAGACTGAAGGTACTTCCGTATTAAGGACAGTACCTTCAGTCTTTAATCGTTTTTGATAATAACCTCACAAGTTTGCCACGGTTGACAGTATCGAAGTATTTAGCAAGATCAATATCTACTGCTCGATTGTAGCCAGCTTCAATGCATTCCTTACATTTCTTAACTGCCTGTTTTGCACTGCGTCCCGGACGAAATCCATAACTATTATCCGAGAATTGCTTTTTGTAGATTGGAGTAAGAACTTGGGCTATGGCTTGCTGTATCACCTAACTGTAGGGATGCCAAACAATCTTTTATCCCCATCAGGTTTTGGTATTTCTACCTGTCTGACATTGGAGGCGATATTCCTCGTTCCGAATGGACTCTGTGAGTTGACTGCCATTTTGTTTCAGGTGTTGTAGAATTTCATCTACTGTCATACTATTCACTCCATGACTGCCTTTGTTTACCTTAACCTTCTTGTATGTTCTGTTCATGTTGTGGCGGTCAAGGATTTTCTCAAATAATTCATTGGCGTATTTGCTGCCAATATTCCCCTCCGTATCAGACATAGAAAGAGTACTCTGCACTCCTATATTATCTCCCAATTTCACCCGTACTTCTTGCAGGTAGCCTTCTTTTGGAAGTTGTCTACTCTCTACATACTCCTTCATGTCCCTCAATTTCAGGAAACCTCCTATTGTTCGCTCCTTCCTTTTCTGCACATGTCCAGAAAAGTACTATAACCTCTGCTGACTTCTGGCAGTTTAGCCATACATCACTGCATTGGTTACCGCCTCTGACTACGCTTCCATAGCATACCTACCAGACCTCCCCGAATAAGAACGATAGCCTTCATCCCATCTACCCGCAGCATATACTATATGGAGCTTGGGCGGTGTTGGACTTGGTTTTATCTAGCAAACTCGTCCGCTCCAATTCAGCCTTATATGCAATTCTTATTCATCGGGCCGGGACTTTGCCTTAGGCTTCCTTCAGATTCCATCTCGCGCTCGTTATGGACACCTTTGCCCTTGGCTAATGGTTCCCACCGCCAAACCGCCCATAGCGGACTCTCGCCACCAAGCTATCGCCCATGCCAGGCGCACTAGAATTAAAAATGCCTCCTTATACCTAGGAGGCAATCGCCGAAATTCAAATTATTAGGAGTTCTTGTTTAGCTAAATTTATACATAGTATAATTAATTCTAAAATACTTTTAAGCTGTAAAATAATCAATATTTAATATATACTATTCTTGTTTGCAAAAATTCTTCCATACCGTGCTTGCCATCATCGCCGCCTAAACCAGATTTTTTCCAGCCAGCATGATAGCCATTATATGCTTCACTTTGTTTTCTATTAATATAAACTTCTCCTGATTCCATATTATTTGCTGCAAAAAGTGCTCTATTGAGGTCTTTTGTATAAATTGTAGATGTTAATCCATATTCACAATCATTTGCAAGAGATATGGCTTCATCTAAAGTTTTGAATTTCATTACGGGTAAAACTGGACCAAATATTTCTTTATGCATAATTTCCATACTTTGTTGGCAATTTACAAGCACTGTTGGTGGATAAAAACTTCCTTTGCTATATTGTTCAGGAATGTAGCCACCCAAGAGTAATTCTGCACCGTCTTTTATGGCCTTAATAACCATATCATGAACAGATTTAACTGCAGAATGATTTATTAATGGACCCATCTGAACATTTTTATCTCGCATACCATCTCCAAAAGTAATATTTTTCATAAGTTCCACAATTCGCTCTACAACACTATCATATATGTTTTCATGGACGTACACTCTTTCAGTACAATTGCAGACTTGGCCAGCATTAGATATTCTTGAATCAATAATACTTCTTGTAGCCAATTCAATATCTGCATCATCCATAACTATAGCTGGAGCTTTCCCGCCCAATTCGAGCGACACTTTTGTAATATTTTCCGCACAACTTCTCATTATATCTTTACCTGATTCTGTGCTTCCAGTAACAGTAACCATGTTTATTCGCGGATCTGTTGTTAAGGTATTACCTATTATGGAACCTCTTCCCGTTATCACATTAGTTACACCAGCCGGTAAGTCTATATCTTGCAATATTTTGGCAAATTCGAGTGCTGAATTAGGAGTTTCGCTACTGGGTTTTAAAATTGTCACATTTCCGGTTATAAGTGCTGGAGCCATTTTTCTTGCTAATACGTACATGGGAAAATTCCAAGGAAGTATGCATGTTACAACACCCAAAGGTTCTTTATAAAGAAAAATATTTTCATTTGGGGAATCGCTTGGTATAAGTTCTCCTTCTATTCTCCTAGCCCACTCAGCATGATATTCAAATAAGTCTGCAGCACCTAAAACTTCGCCAATAGCGTGTGATAAAGGTTTCCCTTGTTCTTCACAAATAATTTTTCCAAAATAATCAGATTGTTCTCTCAATCTTATTGCAATTTTCTTCAGATATAAAGCTCGATCTATTTGAGGCATTCTTCTCCATTTACTTTGAGCTGATACTGCTGATCTTATTGCTTTTTCTACATCGTCTCTTGAAGAGGAAGGAACTTGACTAACAATTTCTCCATTGGCAGGATTAGTAACCTCGATTATCTCTTGAGATTCAGCATCTATAAATTCACCATTAATAAATACCTTGTATTTCTTCATAAGCACATTCCTTTCATAATTTTTTTAAAGCAACTTCTAATTAAAGTCATGTTTAGAAAATATTAACTTAATTTATCTTTTTCACTTCTGGCCGTGAAAGGCTTTTGGACGCCTAAATATGCCTCCTGAACTTTGTTATTTTTTAAAAGTTCATTTCCGGCTCCTGAAAGTGTTACGGAACCTGTTTCAATAACGTAAGCTAAATCAGCTATTTTCAAAGCCATTCGTGCATTTTGCTCAATTAATAATATTGTCACACCATCTTCTCTTATCTTTTGGATAATCTTAAATATCTCATTAACTAGAATCGGTGAGAGACCCATAGATGGTTCATCTAACATCATAAGCTTAGGCTTTGACATAAGAGCTCTGCCTACCGCTAGCATCTGCTGTTCGCCGCCCGATAGTGTGCCAGCTAGCTGGAATTCTCGCTCTTTTAATCGCGGAAAGAATCCGTATACTATATCAATATCTTGCTTTACCTTCCTTAAGTCTCTTCTTCGTGTATATGCTCCTAATATAAGATTTTCATAAGTTGTCATATCACTAAAAACTCTTCTTCCTTCAGGAACCATTGTAATTCCATGTTCAACTATAGCTTTTGTAGGTAATGCAGATATATCTTCGTTTAGAAAAGAAACTTTGCCAGTTTTTTTTACAAGATTGCATATTCCTCGCAATATAGAACTTTTTCCTGCTCCATTTGCGCCTATTAGTGCAACTATATTATTTTCAGGTACATTAATGCTTACATTTCTTACAGCATGTATCCCGCCATATTTAATATTTAATTCTGTGACTTCAAGCATCGTCCTCAACCCCCAAATAAGCTTCAATAACTTGCTGATTATGTTGAATCTCAGACGGGTTACCTTCAGCAATTGTTACCCCATGATCCATTACCAAAATTCTCTCACATATCCCCATTATAACTGCCATCTGGTGTTCTATTATCAAAATTGTAAGGCCAAACTTATCTCTAATTTCATTTATGAATTCCATCAATTCCACAGCTTCCTGAGGATTCATACCAGCGGCAGGTTCATCTAACAATAGTAGCTTTGGGTGTGTAGCTAAACCTCTTGCTATTTCCAATTTTCTTTGTTTGCCATAAGGAAGTGAGCCAGCTTTTTCCTCAACCATTTCTTCTAAATGCACACTCTTCAAGAGATTTCTAGTTTCTTCTTTCATAGCTTCTTCTTCTTTTATATAAGAATGAATACGTAAAATGGCAGCTACCAATGAAGATTTTAATCTTAGGTGTTGGCCAACCATAACATTTTCAAGCACCGACAAGTTTTGAAAAAGCCTTATGTTTTGGAATGTTCTCGCAATTCCTAATTTTGTAATTTTATCTGGAGATAGTCCAACAATCTCATTGTCATTAAAATTTACTGAACCAGAGGCTGGTTTGCATATTCCTGTTATAGTATTGAATGCAGTGGTTTTGCCAGCACCGTTAGGACCAATTAACCCAACGATTTCTCCAGTCTCAAGAGTAAGATTAAAATTTGAAACCGCTATGAGTCCTCCAAATTTTACAGTTATTTCTTTAATTTTTAAAAGGCTCACAGTGGTCACTCCTTCTTTTTAAAATACTTTCCCACGATATCTCATTTTCATCCATTATGCCATTACGTAAAAATATTACCGCGCAAATAAGCATAAGAGAAAATATAACCATCCTCATCCCTGGAATGCCTGGTATTGTAATAAAACCTAAATTAAGGGTTGACTCTACAGATCGTAAGGCTTCCATTAAAACGGCCATTATGCATCCTGCTATAACCGACCCGGTTATGCTACCCATTCCTCCTAAAACCACTATCAAAAGCACTTGATAGGTATAAAAAAATCTAAACATTGTTGGATCAATTGTTGATAATAGGTTTGCTAGTAAAGCGCCTCCCACACCTGCTATTGCAGCGCTCAAGGTAAAAGACATAGTCTTGTGTCTGAACAAATTTATACCCATAGCTTGTGCTGCAGTCTCATCTTCTCTTATTGACTTAAATGCTCTGCCATAACTAGAATTTACTAAATTTATCATAAGTAATATTACACCTACTGCTATGCCCCAACTCCAATAAAGATTTGTGTATTGAGGCAATCCTTTAAGGCCTAATGCTCCGTTAGTAATTGTTTGAATATTCGTAAATACTACTGCAACTATTTCTCCAAAACCAAGGGTTGCTATAGCCAGGTAATCTCCTTTTAATCTTAGAACAGGAGCGCCTATGAGAAATCCAATTATCCCCGCAAACATGCCAGCTAATAATAGTGCCACAATAAATGAAGTGTTTAAATTCAAAAGGCTAGGCATCATCGGCGTCATAAAAAAGTTCATTTCTTTTGTCTCTTTGCTCATAGTCAAAAGCGCACTTGTATATGCGCCGATAGACATAAAGCCTGCTGTCCCCAAAGAAAATAACCCAGTAAAACCATTTGTCAAGTTTAGGCTAAGAGCAAGTATTATATTTATAGCACAAAGATTTAAAATTCGTATTTTGTAAGCATCTAAAGTCGTCTGAGCCCATATTAAAAATATAAATAGTAAAGCGATAACGCAAATTGTCAATATATTTCTTTTTTTAAACAACTCTATCACCTACACTTTTTCTGCCATTTTTTCGCCTAATATTCCTGTAGGTTTAAAAAGCAAAATCAAGATCAAAATAATAAATGCAAAAGCATCCCGATAGCCCGATAGGCTTGGCATTAAGGCTACTAACATTATTTCACCAAGACCCATCACCATTCCGCCCAAGACCGCTCCAGGAATATTGCCGATACCGCCAACCACAGCTGCTATAAAACACTTGAGGCCAGGCATTACTCCTATTAGAGGGTGTATCTGAGGATATTTTAAACCCCACATTATTCCACCAATAGCAGCTAAAGCAGAACCTATAGCAAAAGTAGTTGTAATAACCTTGTCTACATCAATACCCATAAGTTTTGCAGTATCTGTATCTTTAGCGCAGGCTCGCATTGACATACCGAGAATTGTTTTATTTATAATATATACAAGTATTGCTAAAATGACTAACGTCGTAATTGGAATTATAATACCTAGTATTGGAATTGAAATTGTTTTACTTTTTATTACGTGTGTCATAATTTGAGGTGTATAAAAGGACTTTGGCCGGCCACCAAAAACCACAATAGCTACATTTTCTAAAAAGTAAGAAACTCCTACTGAAGATATTAATAGTGAAATTCTAGAGGCATTTTTTTGCCTTAATGGTCTATAAGCAACTTTTTCAATAAGCATTCCGCACAAGGCAGTCAGCATAATAGAACAGATTAGTGCAGCCCACCATGGTAAATAAAATATTTCAATTCCAAATGTTATAAAATATGCTGCTAGCATTAAAATATCTCCATGTGCAAAATTGATTAGTCTAATTATTCCATATACCATCGTATATCCAATGGCAATTAAGGCATACATGCTCCCTAGAGAAATACCGTTTACGAGATTTTGAACAAATAAAGATAAGGTCATTTTGCAAACCTCCACATTGCAAATAAAGTATAAAACTGCAGAAACGTTTTTGAGACATAAAGATGAATATTTTAAATTTATTTTTTACTAATGTGTGTTTCTGCAGTTTATTATACTACTTATTTGAATTATCTTGATTAATTTTACTTTATCCTTTAATGCGGTCTCACTAGTGTAACAAAATTAAATTTTCCATCTTTAATTTGTTCAATTACCACGTCTTTCATAGGGTTGTTGTTTTCATCAAATGTAAAAACTCCTGTCACGCCTTGATAATCTTTGGTGCTAGCTAATGCATCTCGAATTGCTTTTGGATCTGTCGAACCAGCTTTTTCTATTGCATTTACAACAAGCATATAAGCATCATAGCTCAAAGCTGCCGCAGAGCTTGATTGTTTATTATATTTTTTATAAAAAGCCTCACAGTATTTTTTTGCAGATTCGCTTGTTTGTTCAGGATCAAAGTGAGTACTAAAGTAGCTTCCTTCAATAGCTGATCCACAAATTTGAGCAAATTCAGGGGTATCCCACGTATCTCCCCCCATAAAAGTACTTGTTATGCCCAAATCTCTTGCTTGCTTGGCTATAAGCCCAGCATCGCCATAATTGCCTGCTGGTATAAAAAGTATATCAGGATTCTTGCTTTTTACAACTGTAAGTTGTGCAGAAAAATCCTGGTCCCCGCTGTTGTATTTGAGTTCTTCAATCGTAGAGCTAGTTGCTTTTTCGAATGCTTCTTTAAAGTAATTAGCAAGTCCTACTGAATAATCATTTGCTCTATCAAGGATTATCATCGCCGTTTTAGCTTTTAATTCATCTGTAGCAAAATTAGCTAATGCTGTCCCTTGTAAAGGATCAATAAAGCATGCTCTAAATACATATTCTTTATTTAATGTTACTAATGGATTAGTAGCGGTATTAGCCATCATTGGTATCTTGGCCTTATTTGCTACTTCACTTCCTGGTATCGCCAGGTAGCTAGCGTAACTACCGATGATAGCAACGGCTTTTTCTTTTTCAATTAACCGATTAACTGCATTAGCAGCTTCAACTTTATCACTTTTATCATCTACTAATACTAACTTAATTTTTTTGCCCAGAACTTCGCCTTTTTGTTCATGAGCTAAATTTATACCTTCCATTGACATTTGTCCGCCAGCAGCATTCTGGCCAGTCATTGGTAAGTATACGCCGATCACTATTTCTTCGTTATTGTTTGCTGATGTATTATTTGATTTGCCGCCGCAACCGCTTAGTAGACCAACTATAAACAAACAAATCATGCATATTACTAATGACCTGTTTTTTATCATCTTCTTATCTCCTTTCAAAATATAAATATCTACTTAGAAAAATATTTTATCTTACTTCACTTTACATTGTCTCTCCTCCTCAAATTAAATTCCGATAAAAATCAATTGACTTTATTTCCTAAAGTTTTGGGCCCTCTAAAAATATCTCCACAGGATCTTGATAATTCCAAGTTTCCATCTTTGTAAGTTTTCCTGAAGCTATTTTACTTATATCATGAATTAATCTTAGTCCAGCATGCTTTATATTTTCTTTTTTATCAATTATCGTGCCGCAATTAAAATCTACTTCATCTTGCGATTTTGCGTAAGTCCTGGGATTGCCAGTCGTGTAAAATATTGGAGCAACTATACCCGTTGATACAGCTGGCATAGGAGGATCTTCGGGCAAAGCTCCTCCTCCCATTTGAAATATGATTATATTGGCACCTGCAGCAGCATATCCAATAAACAAAGATGTAGATGACATCCATGCGTCCATAAAATAAAGGCCATTTTCTTTTGGTTGCTCTCCATACTTTAAAACTCCGTTTATAGTTCCGTGTCCTGTTTTTGCAATGGCACCCAGAGATTTTTCTTCTAATGTCGTTATACCAGCTTCAATATTTGCAGGTATAGGATTTATGGATCTTATATCTTCGCCAATGGCTTTAGCTTTTTTTTCTGTGTCGTATACGCAATCGAGAAACGCCTTTTTTATAGTTTCATTTTTGCATCGCTTTGCTAATATATCTTCTGCCCCTATAATTTCAGTAGTTTCTGAAAAAAATACTGTTCCTCCTTTGTCAACAAGTTCATCTGCTAAATATCCAACAGTTGGATTTCCTGAAATGCCTGATGTAGCATCAGATAAACCACATTTTATACCAATTGCTAATTTACTAAAATCTATAAAGCTTCTTTGGATTTCTGATATCTCGAGAAGCATCCGTCGGGATATTCTTATTCCTTTTCCTAGGGCATTATAAAGACCGCCTTCTTCACTAACATCCAGTAAGTATACATTTTTACCAGATATGCTTATTTCAGATGTTATATATTCTGGCAACAGTTCATCATATCCGCTATTTTTTTTGTTACAAATTATTAAAACAGCCCCGACATTTGGATTTTGTCCTAATCCTATAAAGACTCTTGAGATTGTTTTTCTATCTTCAGAACATCGCCCGTCTTCATCACATGGAATAAATACCTTAGCGTATCTAACATTTTCAGCTATTTTTACTGCTAACATGTGGCATCCGCGTGTAACAGGCAATATTAACAAATAATTTCTTATACCAACTTTTCCGTTGGTTCTTTTATATCCTAATATTTTCATGGTATATAACACCTTTTCTTAATATTTTGATTTTAAGTCTCCGCGTCCTCTTCGTCCCTCCATATTATGCACATGAACTAAATGTCCTTTAGGTATATTTATGGTACTTTGCCCAATTATTTCTCCATATTTTATTATAGGCTCGCCCTTATTTATATCTCTTAATGCAATCTTAAAACCAAATGGTATAGTTTCTTCCGCCATAATTTTACATATTTTACCATTCAATAAATACGAAATAAGTTGCTTTGGCTTAATGTCCGTTATAGCATTGCCTACATTATCATTTTCATTTAGCACAATGATATTTTCCAAATGAATCCTCTTTCCTAAAAATATAAAAGTTTTTATAGAAGCTTTTTAAATAAGTTTTCAATATCTGTTTGTGTCGCGATCCTCGGATTCGCTCCTCTCATTCCGGGAAAACCCATTGCATCCTTGGCTAGTTGTGAAATATCTTTTTCTTTAATGCCTACTTCGCCAAGAGTCGTTGGTAATTGTAAAATCTTTAATAGATCTTTTACTATAGATACCGATTTTTGCGCAGCCTCATACTCGTTAAGATCGTTTATATTTCCGCCAAGTGTTGCTGCAATGTCTACAAATTTTTTAGTATTCGATATTAAATTAAATTCCATAACCACTGGCAATGCCATTCCGCATGCTACTCCGTGAGAAACATTAAATAATCCTCCCATAGGATGTCCCATACAATGTGCTAGACCTAAACCTGCTTGATCAAAGGCTATTCCAGTAATAGCTGAAGCTAGCAACATTTTACCTTTTGCGTCAAAATTTTCTGGCTGTGAAAAGGCTTTTCCTATATTTCCTCCGATAAGTTTAATTGCATAAATATTTAGTGCATCTGTAATGGGATTCGCCTTCCATGTAACATATGATTCTATTGCATGAGTAAGTGCATCCATTCCACAAGCAGCTAAAGTAGGAGGTGGTAAATTTCGCATTAATGTCGGATCAAGGATTGCTACATCTGCGTACATCGTGTCAGCATATTTAAAGCCATCTTTAAATTTTGTTATATGATCTGTTGCTACAACCGTTCTTGTAACTTCACTCCCTGTGCCTGCTGTAGTTGGGATACAAATAGTCGGTGCAATTAATTTACTAACTATTTTGCCCTCCATTAAATACTCGCGCATTTTTCCGCCATTGGTCATAAGCAATGCTATGCCTTTGGCGGAATCCATCGAACTACCTCCTCCAACACCCACCACAGTATCAACGTTTTTTTCTCTGGCGTATTCATAACCTTCATCCATTGTGATGTCAAGAGGATTTACAATTATCTTATCATACAAATGTGTTTGTACCTTTGGTATTTCCTTTGCAATTTCCACAACCTCATCTGCAATACCTGCTTTTACTATTCCTTGATCACAAACTATTAAAACTGATTTAGAGCCTAATCGTATAAGTTCATTTTTGAGTTCTCTTAGACATCCCTCCCCATAAATAATCTTTGTTGGCTCATTAAAAACAAAATCTTGTAATCCATCCATTCTTGCCATTTCGTTGACCTCCGCCTTATATTTTTATTATTTCAACAAAACTACACAGATTTTGTCATCATAACTTCTAATATAACTTCATCAGTATCATGCATTCCTTCAGTTGAAACTTTGCCCAGATTTTTAATTGAATCTTCAGCTGTTTTAGCTACTATTCCTTCTTCTGAGGATATAAAGAAGTCGTTTAAGGCCATTATTGCAGCTTCGACTGCTGCGTTAGATGAAATTGAAAGTTTAAATGCGCATCCAGGTTTACCACCATCACATATTATACCCGGAATGCCTCCAATCATATTATTTATAGCTCCTTCTATTTGGCTTAAGGTCCCCCCTAAAATGTAAGTAATCCCTGCACTTGCCCCAACGCCAGCAGCCACTCCGCATCCACAAACAGGGGAAAGAATTCCTGTAAAGCTTTTAACAAAAATTGTAATTAAAAGACTTAAAGTTACTCCTCTGGCTACAGTCTCAGAATTTATACCCTTTACTTCTCCTGCTGCAACTACTGGCAATATTGCTGTAAGTCCATGATTACCGCTACCAGCACAACTCATAACCGGTAAAAGATAGCCAGACATGCGTGCATAGCATGCAGCAGAAGTCAACATTTTTGCATATTTTGTAAAATCAACTTTTTCATCCGGGACATCAATGCTTGCTGTTTTGCAAATATTCTTCAAACCAGCCTCTGCCATTCTTTTGTTCATTTTAATCCCTTGCTCCACAATCTGGATTTTATCCAATTCAATTTCATCAGCATATTTCTTAAAATCAGCTATCATAAATGATTTGATAAGCTCCATATATGAATCTCTATCTTCTAATGAGGGATTTTTTTGATATACCTCCTTTCCATTTTTTTCAATAAGTGTAATTTCATCATGTTTATTTTCTATAACTACTCGTGCATTTTCATTTGATGTCCAGGCAACTACTTCGATATACAAGTTTTTAGCATCATTCTTCAAACTTACATGAATAATATCTTGCTCTACCAATTGCTGAGCTTTTACAATGTCATTTTTAGATATATCTTTTAATACTTCTAATTTATAGTTTGAGTTTCCACCAACTATTCCCAATGCTCCGGCAAATTTTAAACCTTTTTTGTCGCTTCCAGGTATTTTAACAGCCATAGAATTTTTAAATACATTACGATCTACAATTATATCTAGTTTTTCTATTTTACCAGAAACAGTTTCCTTAGCTTTAGCTACAGCATATGCAACTGCCACAGGCTCAGTACATCCTAATGCAGGAGTTACTTCAAATTTTAGAATATTACTAAGTAGTTCGTTTTTCTCCACATATAATCCTCCTCAATTTATATTTAATTTACAATATTAGAATGCTTATATAAAATAAAAATAATCTTACTAATAAGTAAAATTTAAATATAATCATTAATAATATTTCGAAAAAATCTTTAAAACTTAAATTATTTTTTTCATTTATTAAATATATAAATATAGAGTGCAAATTTTATGCCAAGAGTTATTTTTACAAATTCTTTTTTAAGAATCTTATTTTGTTAATATCTTTATATCGATATTTGTGATTAATCATGAAAAACTTATTAAATGTTTTTATCAAATTTGACAAAATATTGCTATAAAAACAACAACAATGCCTATTAAATGTTGATTTATCAATTTTGAGAATGTCATTATCAATTTTGAGAATATAATTTATGCTTATTAAAAACATATTTTTAACTATTAAGAAAAATTTATTCTTATCTATCTAGATTTAGTTCTTTTAGTTTCCGATATAAAGTAGCTTGGCTTATATTTAATTTTTTAGCTATATCTCGTTTAGCTCCTGTACTATCGCCATAACTATGCAGCAAATCTTCTATTATCTGCTTTTCATATCTTGCTACCATTTCTTTGAGTCCTCTTCTTTCTATTCCTGTTTTGAGGCTAGGCTCTTCTAATTTAATCTTTTTCAAAAGCGTTTCTTCTTGAATAAAATGGTCTTTTTCAAAGATAACGCTATATTCTATAAGGTTTTCTAATTCTCGAACATTGCCAGGATATGAATATGAAAGTAAAATTTTTTTTGCATCTTTAGAAATTCCCTTAATATCCTTATTATAAATTTTCGTATATCGTTGTAGAAAAGCTTCAGCTAGTTCTAAAATATCTTCAAAACGTTCCCTAAGTGGCGGAATTTTAATTGGAACTATATTTAATCGATAAAACAAATCTTCGCGAAATTCACCTTTCTGAACCATTAGTTGAAGGTCTCTGTTCGTAGCTGCAATTATCCGTACGTCTATTCTGACGGGTGAGATCCCCCCAACTCTATAAATTTCTTTTTCTTGTAAAACTCTTAAAATTTTAACCTGCATGTGAAGCGGTAAATCACCTATTTCATCTAAAAAAACGGTCCCGCCGCTTGCGCTTTCAAATTTCCCTACCTTTCCTTTTGGATTTGCACCGGTAAAAGTGCCTTTTTCATAACCAAAGAGCTCGCTTTCTATAAGACTGTCTGGAATAGCACCACAGTTTATGGGCAAAAATATTTCATTCCTTCTTGAACTTTCATGATGAATTGCTCTTGCAAAAAGTTCTTTTCCTGTCCCGCTTTCTCCAAGAAGTAATACTGTTATGTCTTGATCCGCTATTTGTCTAGCCTGTTCTTTTACCATTGTAAAAGCTGGACTATTCCCTAATATTTTAGAGAAAGTAAAAGGTTCTGTATTTTCGCTTATTCTGAAAATTGAATGGTGAAGTTTGTTAAAATCTTTAAAAATAACTACAGTTCCGGTTTTTCTTTCATTAAAAATAATTGGTTTAATAGAAATCAAAAACCGAAAAGTTTTGCCATGTATTTTTATGATTTCTTCCCGATCTTTTATTTCGTCGGTTATTGTTAGCGCTTTTATTAAGTTATTTTCGAAAAATAATTCCTCAATATTTTTCCCTATTATTTCATCTTTCACACCAAAGATTTTATATGCACATCGATTTGCACATAAGATCTTTTTGTTGTTATCTATTGCAAGAATCCCATCATCTACTGAATCGATAATTGTTTTAAGCTCAATAGACTTATACTGCAGCTCTTGATGTAAAATCTTTTCCTTAATGCTTGAAGCTATTAATTTGCTCATGCGGCTTACAAAGTTCATGTACTTAAGTTGATTTCTTATAAAGGCTTCTTTTTGCTCAGGACTAAAGGCTATCATTCCGATTACACCTGCAATGCCTTCATCGCTTTCTATAGGATAACAAACCTCCGCCTCTTCCCGGCAGTTCTTTTTGCCGCTGCAGTTTATGCACTCAGTGCAAGTTCTCGGTTCCGTAATAACATATTCTTTGCCGGTTTTTATGCACTTTTCAAAAACAGAATTTTTTGCGGCATATTTACCTATCTTTTCGCGGTATTTTCCAGTTCCGGCTATTCTTTTCAACGAGCTATCAAGGATGGTTACATCAAGACCTGTAACAGACATTATAGCCTCAGCTATTTCTTGAAGTTCCTTTTCCAGGTTTTCTAACGGCAATTTTGTAATCCCTCTTCTCTTGAAATTAAATAACATTTATAATTTAAATTAAATTAACGTCGAACTCATCTTACATATTCTATTTTCGCCCTCAAAATTCCTTTTTTGTAATTGGATGCATTCGAGCTCCCCTGATCTTCACTGTTTTTCTCATATTTTCTTTGTATTACAATAAACAGATGCCGTTAATGATAGATTCGTCTAGAAAAGTAAGCAAAATTTCGCTATAATATAACATAGTAGAATATGGGGCAAAGAGGCGATCTAAATGATTGATGCACTTGTGGATTTATTAAAATCCTCTAGAAATGCGATAGTTTTAACTGGCGCCGGCATCAGCACTGAAAGCGGCATCCCTGACTACCGGAGTAAAGGTACAGGCCTTTGGGAAAAAGTCGATCCTACTAAAATGGCAAGTGTGACATTTATGCTTTCACATCCTGAAGAATTTTTTAGTTTTAATATACCGCACTGGGCAAAGTATGCCAAGGCTCAGCCAAATGCGGCTCACCGCATAATAGCCGCCATGGAAAGGGAGGGCTATATTAAGGGGGTAATCACACAAAACATTGATAATCTTCATTACAAAGCAGGCTCTAAAAACCTTTTTGAGGTCCACGGTAATCTCAGGACGGCTCACTGTATTAATTGCACTAATAAATATGATTTCAATGATATTGTAACACAGTTCTATGAAGGTATTAACCCGCCGCGATGCGAGATATGCGGCAGCCTTGTAAGACCTGACGTTGTTCTCTTTGGAGACCCGATGAATAAAGATTTTTATGAAGCCTTAAAAGCCGTCAAAAAATGTGACTTCTTGCTTGTTGTGGGCAGCAGCTTAGAGGTTTACCCCGTAGCGGAACTTCCGCTTTACTGCCGACAATTTTCCATAATCAACCGAGACCCGACTCCCCTTGACGAAAGAGCAAAGATAGTGATACATGATAGTATAGGAAAGGTATTTTGTGATATTGCGGAAAAACTCAACTTGAAGTACGAATAATTTTTAGGAGGAAAAGCAGTGATACACATTGTAAGCGACAGTTCTTGTGATTTGCCGGATGAATATCTTGCGGCACATCACATCCCCATCGTCCCGCTGACTATAATATTTCCGGATGCGGAGTATAGGGAAAAGATTGACATCACTCCGGAAGAATTTTATAAAAAAATGACATCATCAAACACTTTGCCGAAAACAACTCAGCCATCGCCGGCAGCATTTTTGAAAGTTTTTGAAGAAACAGCTTCGCCGGGGGATGAAATCTTATGCATAACTATTTCGTCAAAGCTCAGCGGCACTTTTCAATCGGCAAATGTAGCAAAGACTATGACATCTATACCGGTTACGGTCTTTGATTCTCTTGCTGCATCATCAGGACATGCGCTTCAGGTCATGAAAGCAGTAGATATGAGAGATAAAGGATGCTCTATGGCAGAAATTGTAGATGCCCTTTCGGAGTTTCGCCGGCATATGACAATTTTTGTATACCTTCAGACACTGGAAAATATAGTCAAAGGCGGCCGCATAACACGGTTTCAAGGAACGGTTGCAAGTATAATGAATATTAAACTTATATGTGAGGGCATTGAAGGCGAAGTGGTCCCTCTTGAAAAAGTCCGAGGAAATAAAAGAGCAGTAGAGCGGCTTATTTCATTGATAGGCGAGAGGGGAAATGGGAATCTGTCAAATACTACTGTCTGTATTACACATGCTCAAAATCTTCAAGATGCAGAGCTTATAAAAACCGAAATTATAAATAGATATAACTGCCAAAATGTTTTAATTTATCCCGTCGGTCCTACTGTTGGGGCATATACGGGAATTGGAGGACTTGTAATAACTTTTTAGGATGGAGGTTGGATTTTTGCCGAAAGAAACTTTACTAAATATCTACAACGACATGTTCCAAGCTTTCGGCCCTCAGCACTGGTGGCCTGCCGATGATGATTTCGAGGTAATTGTCGGCGCCATTTTAACTCAAAGCGTTTCATGGAAAAATGTAGAAAAAGCCATTGATAATTTAAAAAAAGAAGGATTGATGTCTCTAGAGGCCATACTTTCAGCAGATAATGAAAAACTTGCCGGACTTATAAGATCTACTATGTACTATAATCAAAAAGCAAAAAAGCTAAAAAATTTTTGCCAATATATCGCCCGGAATTATGAAGGAGATATTCATAATTTTTTTAAAAACGATGTTTCCCAAATGCGAGACCAACTTTTAGGCATAAAAGGAATCGGGCCAGAAACCGCTGACTCAATAATTTTATATGCAGCCGAAAAACCAATTTTTGTCGTTGATGCTTATACGCGGAGAATTTTTTCGCGGTTGGGATTTTTCTGTCCTGATGTAAGTTATGATGAAATGCAGAGTTTTTTTATGGATAACCTGCCTCTTGATGCAGCTTTATTTAACGAGTATCATGCTTTAATAGTACGTCTCGGAAAGGAATGCTGCAAAAATAAAGGGCCTCTTTGCAGCGAGTGTCCTGTAAAAATTCATTGTTCGAATATGTAAATGTACACAAACTAAAACAAGGCCATTTTATAACAAAGGCCTTGTTTTAGTTTATTGCTTTCTACGACTTTCATAAACACATGCAGGCATTCTTTTTATTCATCTGCCAATACCTTAATAACTTCTCCGTAATAAATAGTATGGTAATCATTGTCACTGTACCAGCGCTCTTTTATCTCATCAGAGAGAAGCTCCGGTTCCATAGTGTTCTTATAGACTATCTTGCAGATAATGTGCAGGTCTCCCTCGGCAATATACGGTGACTCTATGCCTTCAACATAAGAAGGCGTTAAGTTGAATTCCTTAAACTTGTCAATATCTCTTCCGCTTTTGCTGCCGCATCCTGCTATAGCCCCTTTTAATTTGCCTTTTGTTGAAAAACTTACTGTAAAAGAATCAGCATCTTTAATAATATCATGAGTAAATCTAGAAAATCTGACCATAACCGTAAGTATAGGCTTATTCCAGACACGTCCCAAAGTCGCCCAGCCTATTACCATGGTGTTCAAGCCGTTTTTAGACTTCACTGTAAGCAATGCGCCACCCGGCAATTCATTTATTATTTCTTCAGACACTTCAGAAATATGTAGTTCTTTCATTGTAAAACTCCTTTCAATTGATTGTATGCTTAGTTGCAAGCTAATTTTGCAAGTTTAGCACTTATTTTGTTCTACACAACTTATCCTCTCTTTATTATATCGCAATCAGATGTTGTTTGAAAATATTTTAGACTAATCCTCATTGCTTCCCCTTGGCTTTTTGCTAAATTTCTCGATACATGCTATCATGTATTACAGCTTTATAATAAACCGCTAAGGGGGTTCTGTAATGAAAACAGAAGAATGCTTGCAAAGAATAGGAGATGATCTGTGGTTCACCGAGATAGATCGGAACAACCTTAAAATTGATTATCGCATAAAAGAAGTAGTATATAGAGAAAATTCACCGCTCCAGGAAATAATAGTACTTGATTCTTACGATTTTGGGCGGATGCTGGTGTTAGACGATGCCGTCCAAACCACAAGCGGCGATGGATATATCTACAATGAGATGATTTCGCACGTGCCTTTAAATATCCACCCCAGTCCCAAAAATGTGCTGATAATAGGGGGCGGCGATTGCGGAGTTGCAAGAGAAGTTTCTAAGTATTCTAATGTAGAAAGAATTGATATGGTAGAAATAGATGAAATGGTAGTCCGGACATCCCTTAAATACTTGCCTGAGGTTTCCGGCGGCAAACCTGATCCCAGGGTAAACTTTATTTTCCAAGATGGAACCTGTTATGTTAAAGAAAAACGAGATTATCTGTATGACGTAATTATTATCGACTCCTCTGACCCTGTAGGACCGGCAGTTAAACTTTTTGAACTTGACTTTTACAAAGATGTTTATGACAATTTGTGTAAAGATGGTCTAATGGTGTGCCAAAGCGAATCACCTATCTTCTATACTGAAATCTTTACCAGGATATATAAAAATTTAAGCAGTCTTTTCCCCATTGTAAAACCTTATATGGCAACGGTTCCTACATATCCCGGCGGATTCTGGACTTTTACTATAGGTTCTAAAAAATATTCTGATGTAGATCCCGGCAAATTTGATAAGGAAACTAAATATGTGAATCGGGAAATCATAGAAAGTTGTTTTGCTCTCCCTAACTTTGTTAAAGAAGAGCTGGGGATAGCAAACTAAGAAAACTGAGCTGGCAGGAGGAATTGCCGAACTTTTTAACGAAGACAATAAAGGTCAAGGTGTTTAGCGCAAGCACAGGAAGTGTTTATATTTGTAAAGGTCATATTTAGGACATAAAATAAAGCGGAATCTTATACTAAGGCGTCTTTTAAGGTTCTTCTGCAATAAGGCTCTTAAGTAATGATATCCCGTTTTAAATAGGTTCATGGAAAATTAACATCTAATCTAAAGAAAAATTTTCGCGGTGATGCAGGCCGACCAAATTCGAGATAGGAAATGTAAATATTATACCTGTTCCCGGTTCTTTGAGTTTGCCTGCTTCAACTATTTCTTCAAATATCTGCCTGCATTTCTCTTTTTCAGTTAGTATTAAGATAATCTCTTTAGAAGATTCGATATGCACATTCAAAAACTTTTTTGCTTCGCTTTCTCCGGTACCGCGACCATATAATATAGTAGCTCCTTGAGCTCCCGCCTTTTTAGCCCGTTTTACTACATAATCAGCTCTACCCCTTTCAACAATTGCCACAATAGCCATAACTTCGGTCACCTTTATCCCTCCTTAAATTCTAGTTAATACGCCTAACACCAATACTGAAATTACCGCACCCATGGAAGTAAGACCTATTATTCCAAAACCATTAAGTAACGGGTCTGAAGTTTCCAGTATTTTCGAAAGGCCAAGAGCGATAGCCATATTAAGCGGTATGTTTACAGGTCCTGTCGTTGCACTGGCTGAGTCAATTGCAATATCCACAAACTCTCTAGGTGCAAAATAACCCAAAACCATTGCCAGAAGCAGCACAGGGAAAAGAATGGTTTTGGTTGGTATGTTATTTAGTATCTTCACAATTCCTAAACTCATCCCCACTCCAAAGCCTATTCCTACAGCTTTTATCAGCACATTCATAGGTATAGCTCCTGTTGAAATTTCTTCTACTTCCATAGCAAGAGCCTTAAGGCCGGGTTCTACCATTGTTGCAAAATATCCTACCACAAAAGCGAATATCGCAATCAGGTATTTGTTATTAAGCACTACCAGATTTTCTCCTACTGAATCCCCCAGCGGAATCAAACTAAGGGATATCCCTTTCAAAAACAGATGAAGTCCTATTATGCTAAGGAGCGTCCCGATAATAAGAGTGTTTATTTCTTCCAATGGTTTTCTTAAAATGATCACTTTAAAAACGCATAAGAACAGAACTATTGGCAAAACATTTTTTGCTGTTTCCCAAAATGCCTTTAAAATGTCGAATACGGTCATTGATTTACCAACTCCTTCCCTTATCTAATCAATACGCTAATTTTCGCCTTCAACCACTCACCTATAACTAGGATATCGATATATTCTGCTTGTGTCAACCTTTACAGCCTAATAAATCAACATTCTTTTTTAAGGCTTCTATTGCGAGATATTAGAAAATAATGTTATTATAAAGCTAAGGAGGAATGCTTATGGATATAAAAGTTTTAGGTACAGGTTGTCCTAAGTGTAAAATCTTAGAAAAGAACACTCAGGAAGCTGTAAAAGAACTTGGTATAAACGTAAATGTGGAAAAGATAACCGAAATTAAAAAAATCTTGGAATACGATATACTTTTGACCCCGGCCTTAATAATTGACGGTAAGGTTAAATCATCCGGCAAGGTGCTCACTAAAGGGCAAATTAAAAAACTTATAGCCGAGGCTCAAAAACAATAACAGTTCTGATTTTAGTTTAGATATGCTGCCTTTACATTGCGGAAGATGCGTAAATCATCAAGCGGTTTTGCAAGGGTGCATATCTTTTTATTTTTCCGGAACAATTTTCTTGACCTATCGTCTATATTATGAGAAGGTAAAACCAGGGAGATGAAAAAATGAAAAAATCAAAACATTATGCCGCTATCTTTGTTGCGTTAATAATATTTTTGGTTTTAGGTCTGAGTTTATATATAAATATGCGCCCTTCCAGTATAGCTCTTGCGTCTGAGATTACTATGAAGCCCACCGATGAAGATAGTGCAGGCGCTGCTGTCGATACCAAATTCGTCCTTTCGGCAAATTCTGCCCTTGATCCAAAATTCATCCGTGAAAATCTTTCAGTAGAGCCTGCGCTGGACTTTACTGTTTCAAGGGATTCTAAAGATAATAAAAAAGTTATTATCTCGCCAACCCGGCCGTTAGAGCCTCAAAAAATATATAAATTTATCCTTTCTTCAGGGGATACTTCCACCCCTTTCATGTGGGCATTTCAAACAAAGGGAGATTTTAAGGTAATATCTACGCTTCCCGCAAATCAAGCTACCGGCGTTCCTCAAAATACAGGCATTGAAATCACATTTAGCCATGTAAATTTCGAAAATCTGCCAAAATTCTTTAGCATCACTCCGGCAGTAGAGGGCAGTTTTGAAATTCATAAAAAAACGGCGGTATTTGTGCCAAAGGGTTTAGAGCCTGAGACTCTGTATACTGTTACAATCAAGAAGGGTCTGCCTCTTTCCGGCAGCAGCCAAACTTTGAAGGAAGACTATGCTTTTCAGTTTGAAACTTTGGAAAAATCTCAAGATGATCAAAGAACAGAGCTTACTTTTTTCAGACCTGTCAGTGAATTTTCGTCGTCTGAAAACCCTGTTTTCCAATTCGGATATTATGGTTTGAACAAAAATTCACTGCCTAAAAGCATTGACTTTACTGTATATAAATATAAAACAGCCGATGATTATATAAATGCCTTAAGCAAAAGACAAGAAATACCGTTTTGGGCTTATTTAAGCCGACAAAATTATCGAGAAGATATATCGGGGCTAGAATCTGCTGCAAAATTTTCTTTACCTGTAAGAAATTTCGATGATACAACTTTTGTTGAATTTCCGGATGTTATGCCTCCCGGCTACTATATAGCCCAAGCTGTTACAAAAGAGGGCAAGACATACCAGGTGTGGTTTGAGGTTACCGACCTTGCGGTATACGCAGCCGTAGACAAAGAACAGACTCTTGTTTGGGTAAATGATTTGACATCTGGCAAACCGGTACCTAAAGCCAATGTAAGGATTTGGCAGCAAAAAGCATCTTCCACCACAGACGATACCGGATTAGCCAAAATTTCAGGCCTGGACAGCAGTTTTACTCAAGTTTATCCTATCGTTTCAAAAGACGGCAAGGAAGCAGTGGCGGCTATTTATCCCGGCTACCAGTTTTATTTCGATCAGGATCTGGATGATTCTGCAAAAAGTTACTGGAAGTATCTATATCTTGACAGGCCTTTGTATAAGCCTGACAGCACTGTTAATTTCTGGGGATTGGTTAAGCCGAGAGAAAGCGGCGCAAAGCCTATTAATGATATAACTGTGTCTTTAATATCGTCTCAAGTAGAAAATGCCATACCCATAGAGACAAAAAATATCTCCTTAGATGGCTTCAGTTATACAGGAAGTTTTAAGCTTCCAAATTTGATTCCGGGTTATTATTTTCTAGAAGTAAAGCAAGGCAGCAATGTCCTCTCATCTAAAGGATTTGAGGTTGCGACCTATGATAAGCCTGCCTATCAGCTGGAGATTTCATCTTCCAAAAAGGCTGTATATGTAGGCGATAAAGTTGATTTTGAAGTTAAAGCCGCCTTTTTCGAAGGAACTCCTGTGCCAAATACCTCTTTAGAATATTACATACATGACTACAGCCGCGGAAACGTCGTTACAAATAGCGAAGGTAGTGCCACAATTAGTTTTTCTCCCGAATTCAAGCAAGAATACGGATTTCTTCAATATGCCATTTTATTTCTTACCGCAAAACTGCCTGAAGCCGGAGACATTAGTGCCGAAGCACCCCTTTTTGTGCTAAATAATGATATTAAAATCAGTGCAGCAGGCGATATTAAAAACAGAATCGGTAAAATCCAGGTATCCGTTGACAGGCTTACGGTAGATAAGGTCAACAGCGGCACATCAGATCCTTGTGATGAAAACTCTTATATAAGCGGTCCTGCAGCAAACCACCCTCTTAAAGTTCGAGTCTTCCGGGAAGTGTGGAAAAAACATGAGAGTGGCACATATTACGATTTTATAAATAAGAAGGTTCAGCCGCGTTATGAATATGAATTCAGCAAGGTCTTAGAATCTGAAATCGAGACTACAACCGGCAAAGATGGAAAGGCTTTGCTTGATATTCCGGTAAAATCTGAGAACTCTTATATTATCGAGATCACTGCAGTAGATTTTAGGGGTAATCCTGCTGTATGCGAATATGGGATTTCTGGAAGCGGCAAACCTAAATATTACGGTTATACATGGTATTATATGGATGGTAAAGATTCTTACAAAGTCAATGAAAATGTAGAGCTTTCAATGAAGCAAAACGAGGCTCCGCTGTCATCCAGACCTAAGGGCTTCCTGTTTATCACATCGCGAGATGGGATTAAGGAAAGCTATGTAAAAGATGATCCGAAGTTTCAGAGCGTCTTTAAAGAAGAATTTATCCCAAACTTTTGGGTTAAAGGAGTTTACTTTGATGGGCGATATTACCATGAAGCCTCTGATTTCTTGGTAAGATACGATTCCAAAGAAAAGGAGCTTGATATTGGCATCGAAACAGATAAAAGCGAATACAAGCCGGGAGATACAGTAAATGCGGTAATTGAAGTAAAAGATAAGAATGGCAAACCTATTAAAGCACTGGTTAATGTGAATTTAGTGGATGAAGCGCTGTATGCATTACGCCAAGAGTATACAGATATATTATACAGCATATATAGCGATTTTTACGATTCAGGTATACGCATGACCGGTTATACTCACGAAAGCCCTGACGGCTCGATGGGATCTGGGGCTGAAGGCGGAGGCGAAGGAGGTTCTGAGCGGAGAGACTTTAAGGATGCAGTGCTCTTTAAAACAGTTGGCACAGATAAGAACGGAAAAGCAAAGTTTTCATTTAGCGTCCCTGATAATCTGACATCTTGGAGGCTTACATGTCAAGCAGTAACAGAGGACATTTTTGCTGGGACAAAAACAGCTCCCATCGTCGTTAAACTGCCATTTTTTGTAACTGCCGTTACAAATGACACTTATCTTACCGGCGATAAACCTGTAATACCTATTCGCGCTTTTGGCGCTAAAATAAAGTCAGGAATGCCGGTATCTTACGAGATAACACTTAAAGGACTAAATAGCGCCATATCTAGAAAACTGAGCGGCAGTGCTTTTACATCTACCGGATTCTCGCTTCCTGCTTTAGAAAAAGGAAACTATGAACTTGCTATTGCCGCAAAGACCTCCGGCGATCTTGCAGATAAATTAATCTTAAACTTTAATGTTTTAGACAGTTTGCTTACAAAACAGCAGGTTGATTTTTGGCTGATGAGCGAAGACCTTAAAATATCCGGTGCTGAAAATACACTTACAACTTTAACCTTTAGCGACTACGAACGCAGTCAATATTTAAATATGCTTTTCAAACTCAGATGGGTTGATGGCAGCAGAATAGACCAGCAGCTTGCAGCGATAAAAGCTCAAAAGTTGCTTAAGGAATATTTCAATGACTTGGATCTGGGAATTGCGGCGGGAAGTAAAGAAGACATAAATCTTCTTAAGTATCAAACCGAAGAAGGCGGTATTGCGCTTCTTCCTTATAGCAGTGCCGATTTGGAACTTTCGACAAAGCTTGCTGCCTTATGCGGCAATGAATTTGATAAGGCAGCCCTTGCAAACTATTTTTATAAGATTGCAGAAGATCCTACAGAAAGTCGAGAAAGAAGCATGATAGCTCTTTGCGGCCTTTCGGCTTTAAATGAGCCGGTGCTTACAGAACTTAAAATTTTTTCTTCACAAAAGGATCTTACTGTAAAGGAGCAGCTTTATCTTTCCTTGGCTTTTCTTGAAATCGGAGACAAGCCCTCAGCATCCACATGTATCAAAGAAGTTTTAACGAAATACGGAGAAAACCTGCAAACCCAAATGCGTATAAAATACGGAACGGATCAAGATGATATATTGGAAGCCACATCTCTTGCATCGGCGATTTGCGCAGGTCTTAATATGCCAGAGCAGAACAAGCTAGAAGCATATGTTGCAGAAAATCTGCCGAAAGATGAGCTTTTTTACATTGAAGAATTAATGTTCCTTGAAAATGCTCTTCCGAATCTGCCAAAAAATCAGGCAAGCTTTGAATATGTGCTAGAAGGCAAAACAGAAAAGGTGACACTTGAGCCCGGTAAGACTTTTTCTTTGCTGGTTGCACCTGAAAAACTTGCAGGATTAAAATTTAAGAACTTCCGGGGCAAGGTGGGAATTACAGCTGTTTATCCAAAGTCTTTCGATGCCTCTGCTGTTTCAAGCCTAGATGGTGTAAAAATCAGCCGAAGCTATCAATCATCTGAAGGCAAGGCTAAAACTTCCTTTAAGGCAGGAGATTTAATTAAAGTGAGTATTTCTTATGAGTTTGGCAAAACAGCTCCTGATGGACCGTATCTTCTGACTGATTTGCTGCCGGCAGGGCTTAAGATGGTCGAAATGCCATTTTATCGGGGAGCAGGCGACAAATATACTCAATATCCAATATTAATAGATGGTCAAAAGGTGATGTTTGTAGTTTACGAAAAGAAGAATTGGACCTTAAATTACTATGCAAGAATTGTCAATCCCGGCGAGTTTAAGGCAGAGCCTGCTATAATTCAGCATATGACAAGCGGTATAGTATATGGGGCGAGCTCGGAAGATAGGATGAGCATAAAATGAAGAGGAGAGCTGTATTTTTTGTAATACTTTGTGTTATGTTTGTAATTGGAGGCGCCTCAAATAAAACAGAGGAGGAGAAATTTTTGCCTCAATTTTCCTCCTCCTCTAAGGTTCACCCTAATAATTTCTTCGATCCTAGATATTTTAAACCTGAATCTTCTCAAAAGCCGATTCCTTCGGATAAAAAGATTCGGGGAGCTGTAGTGCCTCATCATCTGCTGGCACACAGGATGATAGCCGATGTCTTTTCCAAAATGCAAAACGCACCGCCCAACTTGCTGATTTTGGTGGGACCTAACCATAAAAACCTGGGTCCAAAAATTTTAGTAAGTCGGCTGGGATGGCAGACGCCTTTTGGGACGGTAGAAGCAGACATGGAGGCTGTAGATTACTTAGTATCTTACAATATAGCAAAAGAAGATGAGTATGTATTCGATGGCGAGCACTCCATGGGCAACCTCATGCCTTTTATAAAATATTACTTGCCAAACACTAAGGTGCTGCCTATTATATGCCATTATGATGTATCAAAAAAAGAGACAAAGAAGCTGGCTGAAAACCTTTTGTCCTTGATTCAAAACGGAGCAACAGTTGTAGCTTCAGTGGATTTTTCTCATTATTTGACTGCTGATGAAGCGGCGAAAATGGATAAAGAAACTTTAAAAGCTCTAAACGACAACAATTGGGACAGTATTTTTTTAATGGGAAATGACCATCTGGACTCTCCCGCGTCTTTAGCCACACTATTTTTTGCCATGGAAAACGCCGGCATCCCTGATTTTACACTGGTAAGCTACACCAACTCAGGCATATTGCTTGGAAGTAACATGATAGAAACTACAAGCTATATGACCTTCTTATTTCAAAAATAGATAGAAAAGAGGTACCATAAATTTAAATTTTAGCGAGGTTCATCTGCTAAACCTAATTTTCGGAGTGAAGGCACGATTGCCGTAGCTGTAAGGGCGATTACTACACTGTAAATCAAATCAGAAAACACAAATGGGAATAATCCTGCAATTACAGCTGCCTTAAATGACATAGGTTTGCCCAAATAGAAATTCATGATTAAATATAAGTGAATAATACCGCATGAGTACACAATAGACATACCCGCCAAAATGGGGCCTAGTAGGCTGGTCAGTGTGATTTTATCCAATCTTTCCGTAAGTTTGCCTATAATATATGCGCAAAGTGAAAAACCTATTATGTAGCCAAATGTCGGTTGGAAAATATACATAGGGCCGCCTCCCTGAGTAAAAACCGGGAAACCCATTAAGCCAACGCTTAAATATAAAAGTTGTGAGTAAAGACCCCGCTTTGCGCCCAACAGAATGCCTGAATAAGCACAAAACAAATACTGCAGCGTAAAAGGGACAAGGGGGGTAGGTATTTTGATAAATGCCCCGATTGCCGTAAGTGCGGCAAATAAAGCTATTAAAGCCATATCCCTAGTCTTTATGTTCATAAAAATTACCCCTTCCCATAATATTTTCTCTTATAATAGCAAAGGGAGGGGTAATTGTCAACTTTAATTTCCATTATGGTTAACAATATATGAAATATCTCCTGCTTATTTGGCTGCAATTCTTTACATTTCTTAGAATCCGGCCTTTTTTAAGTATTTCGGGATTTTACTAGCTATTCATAGTTACTCGATATGATATAATAAAGACGGTGATTATATAGTCTTATTGTTACTCTAAAATCATCCTTATAATTCATTCCCCGATAACTAATTTTACAATTTTTTGTGTGTATCTTAGATCTTCTAATACCATATCGGCTTTTTTTAATATTGTCGGATCTCCTATGCCTATAGCAAACATTCCCGCTCTTTTAATTGCTTCAATTCCAGCTACTGAATCTTCTATACCAACACACTTTTTCGGTTCTACTCCTAAATTTTCTGCAGCCGCAAGAAATATTTCCGGATCAGGTTTTACATTTACTATTTTTGCAGCATCTACAATATAATCGAATTCGCTCTTTATGCCCAAGTTTTCTAAAACTGTGTTTGCGTTGCGGCTAGCCGATGCTACGGCTAACTTTACGTTATATCTTTTCAATATCTTTATTAATTCTATACTGCCGGGCAATATATCGCCGGGTGTTATTTTTTGTATCATGCTTTTAAAGTAATCATTCTTTTTTGACGCAAAATAGTTTTTTTGTTCCTGGGAGTATTCTTTTTCGCTTTGCTTCAAAAGGATTTCTAGACTTTCCATTCGGCTGACTCCCTTAAGACTTTCATTGATTTTCTCATCGAAATAAATTCCTAATTCTTCAGCTATTTTCTTCCAAGCTTCATAATGAAATTTTGCTGTGTCAGCAATAACTCCATCCAGGTCAAAGATAACCGCCTCATACCGCAAGAATATCACCTCAATAAATTAGCTGATTTTCACCCACATAATTTGATAAGGTTGTAAAACAAATTGATTTTCCAATCGCCTGTTACTTATCAGCTCATATCCTGAATAAGCTGTATTAATCAGCACTGTCTCGCCGCAAACGTTTATCATGGCCAAAATTTGATCTCCTGTATCTTCATTAGTTCTTAAAACAGAAAATACACGACTATCTAGGAATAAAGCATTCTGAGTTGCTCTCGGACTAAAGGCGCTTTGTTTTTTTCTTATGCTAATTAATCGGGATAACCCATAGAAAATATTTCTGCGAATCGTGTTTGTTTCTAATTCAGCAAATAGGATATTTTTTTCTAGCTTTTCACGATTAATTCTGCGATAAATCCCTGATTCTTGGACACCTTTATAATAGTTTCTTGAACCAAGTAAGCTATGAACATAAATACCCGGCACTCCGACAAGGGACAATAGAATTCCATGAGCGGCTAAAAATCTATTAACACGGGTTGCATCATCTTCCTTACTATCAGTTAGAGCATCTAAATAATTTATATTTAATTCGTAGGGGCATTTTGTCCCATTTCCGTTGTCTTTATATGAAATCAGCCCGCCATGTTTAATAGTGGTTTTTAACATCAGGTCTCTTTCTTCTTCTTCTAGAATCCCTTCTGTTGGACGCATGCCAATGCCATCATGAGATGCAAGAAAATTTAAGTATGTTGTCATTTCTGAGGTCTGTTTTAAATTATCAACCCATTGAAGCAGCTTTTGAGCGTTACCGGTATAAAAAGAAAATAAGGTCAGGGGCGGAAGAGCAAACTGATATACCATATGTGCTTCATCATATCCATCCCCAAAATAACTTATATTTTCCTTGTGTGGAACATTGGCTTCAGCAATTAAAATCGTACCCGGTGCTACTTTGTCTAGTACTTCGCGAATTATTTTTACCACCATATGGGTTTCGTCCAGATTCAGACAAGTAGTACCTTTTTTCTTCCATAAAAACCCTATGGCGTCAAGTCGAATATAGCGAGCGCCATTAGCAGCATACATCGCTAAAATTTCAAGAATCTCTAACAGCACTGCCGGGTTTTTGTAATTAAGATCGATTTGATCTTCACTGAAGGTAGTCCATAAATATTTTTTTCCGTTCACCGTTTCAAATGGTGTAAGAAGTGGCAAAGCACGAGGCCGAGACACCTTGCTATAATCCCCGTTAGGATCGGCTTCAATAAAGTAATTGTTGTACTCTTCATGTCCTGCCAAAAAATTTTGGAACCACTCACTGCTTTTTGATACGTGATTTATGACCGCATCAAACATTAAATCATAGTTCTCGCCTATGGCCTTTATATCCCACCAATCTCCCAGCTTTGGATTGACTTGACGATAATCAATGATAGAAAACCCGTCATCAGATGAGTAAGGATAAAATGGCAAAATATGTACAGCGCTTATGGAATCTTTAACATAAGTAACCAAAAACTCCTTTAAAGTTTTTAGAGGCAGCTGTCCGTTTTCATATATGGAATCCGCATACGTAATTAAAATTATATCATTTTCATCTACCCAAGATTTAGAAGGCTTTTTTTTATGCTTGTATTTTTTAACCAATGCTTTGATATCTTCAAGGATTAAATTACTTTGAGTTCCATATAAAAATTCTAATTTTTTAAAAATGCTTTTTTCCCAATTGATTTCTTCTTGTATTACCATCGTCAACCTCCAATATGGATACATAATGCATTTTTGCTAAAAAGGAAATACCATTTAGCTTTTAATTTCAACCATGAAGCAAGATTATTAACCCTATTTTTGCGGGCTAACCCCTTGTAAATCCACTCTTAACTTCTCTTTGAGCAAATATTTATCATTCCCTATAAAAATTTCTAATGGATAATCGGTTTTTGTTTTATTTTTTATTTGAACACAATCACGTGTAATTTCAATTTCCATGTTGTAGCCTTGAAACTTTAATGGCAACTTCAGTTTAAGCCACAATGGTGGGATTTTAGGGTTTATGTGTAATTTATCATCTTCGATGCTGATTCCTGCAAAACCGAAAACAATAGCTTTCCATATCCCTCCAAGGGAAGCAGCATGTATCCCTAAATCTGAAGATTTCATATTCGGGCCAAGGTCAATTTGAGCTGCTTTTTTAAAAAAGTCATATGCAGTATTTTTGTCATTAATATCGCAAGCTACTATGCAATGTACAGACAAACTCAAAGAAGAATCATGAAGGGTTTTCGGCTCATAATACTGCCAGTTTGCTTCTTTTACATCTTTTGAAAATTTATCCTTTAGCAAATACAATAGCATAACCACATCTGCTTGTTTTGAAACTTGCATGTTGTTAACCTGTTCCCGACTATAATCTTGCAAAATCGTTTGCACGGCAGAAGCATTTTTATATTTCGTTATGTCAATCAAGGGTTTAGATAGATAGGTATCATCCTGAGGAATCACCTTATCGGTTTTTCTAGGTTGAGGTAAGTATATCTTGTCAACTACTTCATTCCAAAGTTTAAATCGACGTTCCAAATCTAATTTCTTATTTAATCTCTTGAAGGTTTGAGGCATCTTTTCTTTGCATTCTCTATAATGGTTAATAGCTGTTTGTATATTCCAATGGGCCATATAGTTAGTAAAAGCATTATTATTTACCTGTTCTTTGTATTCATCAGGTCCTATTACGTCATTTATACAGTAAGATTTTTTCTCCTCATCCCACTCAACGCGCTTTGCCCAAAACGAAGCTGTTTCAAATAATATTTCACTACCGTATTTCTTCATAAAGTCTATGTCTTGTGTAGCTTTGTAATATTGCCATAAGGCATAAGCAATGTCACAGGTTATGTGCTGTTCCTTTAATCCTGATAATATCCTTGTCGCTTCTCCCGTTAGTATGTTTACGGCACCCCATTCAGGCGTTTCTTCATCACCGGTAAAAGCTGATTCCCAAGGATACATAGCGCCTTCAAATCCGTTTTTTATAGCTTTTTTTCGTGCGCCATTTAGAGTATGATAGCGGTATTCCAACAGTTTTCGCGCAATTTGCGGGTTTGTAAAAGTAAAATATGGAAGAATAAAAATCTCCGAATCCCAAAATGTGTGACCTTTATAGCCTTCGCCTGTTAAGCCTTTTGCACCTATTCCAAATCTCGAGTCATGAGCAGGTGTCATAATCAATAGATGATATTGAGCAAATCGAACTGCCAACTGGTCAAAGGAATCTTTGCTTTCGATTTTTATATCTACTTCTTTCCAATACCTTTTCCACTTTTTGGCACTTTCATTAAATAATAAATCATATCCTTTACGATTCAGCTCTATAAATTCAGTTAAAGTCTTATCACGTAAGTCTTGCAAACTATATTCTTTATAGCAATAAGATTTGTCTAGACTGGTATGAACTGTACATATTTTTTCCATTATTAAAGTTTTCCCTTTGGGAATCATAAAGTCATACATCATTTCTAATTTGCGGCGGCTTATAATCATTCTTGGAGTTGGAATTTGCTTGTCGCTGTCTATTTTCCATGTATGACCAGAATGAAATATAAAATCAATTTTTGATTGGCAAGTAGTCTGAATAAATTCCATTATATTTTGGTCATATATTCTCTTTTCGCCTTCGCGGAAATGCTGCACTCCTGAATTAGTCATTTGGCCATTTATACCCGAAGTGACCCGGATGCAAGATTCGCCAGTCAAGGGTGTAATATAAACTTTCATGCCAATCAGATGTAAATTATCCAGTGAAACAAATCGTTTAAAGCAAAGTTCATACTTATCTTTGCTCGGACTTTCCCAGATTATATGGCGCGCCAACTCGCCTGTCTTTAAATTTAAACTCCTTTGGTATGAATATATAACCCCTTTCTCAAGAGAAAAAACTTCATTGTTAAGCACAATTTCTAGTTCGACTACGTCTGCGGCATTAGGTAGTTCTGAGGGTTCATAACAGTCGAACTTATTAAAGGTTCCAGCTATAAAGAGGCCGCGAGTTTGCTTTGTATAATTTTCTTCCATTGACGATCTAAGACCCATGTAACCATTTCCTAAAGCCATGATTGATTCGCATTTTCCCAGTAACTGGGCATCAAAAGAAGTTTCACATATGATCCAATTTTTATATTCCTTATTTCCGCAATCATATAGCAGCATCGCTACATTTTCTCCTTGTTAGTTCTATATTTTAATTCTAAAAGAAACTTTTGATATCACCATTTTAATGGCTGGCTTGTTTCAGAGGATTTGTACATGATGTCGATGATTTTTTGGATAATAAGGCTTTCTTCCGCTTTGTACAACGGCTTTTTACCGTAAACACAACTATTTATGAAATCTGCAATACTCTCATAGCGTTTATCTATTTCTTGCAGATAAGGAAATTCCATATTTGTTAATGCAGTATCTGTTTCAGAAAATACCTCTAGAGGAAAAGCCGATGCCCCTGCTTTTTCACCAAAAATATGCACATTCATAATAGATTCTTCTTTCATGTTTAAGGCAAAAGATGTTTCAAGATTTAATGTGGCGCCATTTTTAAAACGTATAAAGCCGAATAATGAATCCTCTACAGTAAACTTAGCAGGGTCCCAGGAACCCATAAGCCCTACGCCGGACCGGTTTCCAATTCTCTGATGGGCTCCTGCAGCCACATAATCAGGCTCAGGAAAACCCATCAGATACAGGGCTGCATCTAGCATATGTATTCCTATGTCTATAAGCGGACCACCGCCTTGAACTTCTTTGTTAATAAAGTTCCCCCACCCAGGAATACCTCTTCTCCGCAAAGCCTGAACCCTAGCTGCATATATGTTGCCGAACATTCCCTTGTCTATCAATTCTTTTAAAATTTTAATCTCCTGAGCATGTCTAAAATGAAAGTTGAATGTAAGTATTTTTTTATTTTTCTTTGAAGCTTCATACATGGCTAAGGCTTCTTCATAATTCATAGCAGGAGGTTTTTCGCACAATACATGGCATCCTGCATTCAATGCATCTACGGCAGCCTGAGCATGAAACCGATTTATAACACATACGCTTACTGCATCAAGCTTACATTCTTTTAGCATATCTTGGTAATCTTTATAATAAGCTGCTATATCGTATTTGTCTGCCATATGCCTTGCTTTTTCTTCGTTTATATCACAAATAGCTGTCAGCTCGACTATATCTCTGTGTTTTATATAGGCAGGGATATGTGCTGTTTCTACGATCTGGCCTGCACCTATAATACCGACTCTTAGTTTTTGCATTTACTCCACCTTGCCCTTGCGATACATTCTTTTATATATTCAACAGATTTCTTATATTCCTCGGCAGGATTTTCGCCTAAAACCCTGCATTCAAAAGCCATGTATCCTTTATAGTCTATATCAAGCAGCGCTCTGAAACCCTCGACGAAATCAAGGTGCCCGTCCCCAGGTTGATACCTGTGACTGTCTGCAATATGGACATGTCCTATAAATTCCTTATATTTTAAAATACTTTCTGCAATATTCTTTTCTTCAATGTTCATATGGAAAAAATCTGCGGTTATTTTTACATTTTTGAACCCACCGTCGCAAATTAATTGTTTTGCTGTCTCCAAGGTATTTATCATATGATCTTCGTACCTGTTCAAAGGCTCAAGAAAAATAGCTGTGCCTGTAGAACCTGCTATATTATCAAGCCTTTTTAGCGAGTCCAAGAGAACATATCTGTCCTCTTCCGGGCTCCTTGGAGGTACCATGGGAGGTAACCTTAATGAAAACATTCCCCATGCAGCCGGGACTACTATGCCTTTAGCCCCTATCGAACCTGCGCGCTTAAGTATATTTTCAATGTCAGATATTGCCTGCATGCGTCTTTCTTCATCGAAGTCCCCTATCCAACCCCTATATCCTCCGCATACACTAGAAATATCGACACTAGTCTTTCTCACTGCTGCCTCTACTTTATCAAACTTTTCAATAAGATATGCGCCATCAATTTCAAAGGCATCAAAGCCCATATCTTTTATCTCCAAAAGTTTTTGTTCAATTTCACTGGAGTAAAATGGTTTATCCTGAGTTGCAAGTTTCATAATAACCTCCTAAAACTCCACGCCCATCTTTATGCTTAGGTGCGGCTCCCTATCTACATATTTCATATATCCCTCTGCAGATTTTTCGAAAGGCACTACAGGGTTTATAATATCTTCACAGTTCAGGTATCCGTTGGTTAAGAGTTGCCAGCAAACTTCTTCTATTCTTTTCCTGTTCCAGCGGGGATATTCCGGATTTGGCTCACTGCAAGCTCTGGAAAAAACAATTCTGCCATAGTTGAAATGGGCCTCTTTCCCAAAATTTAGACCTCCGGTTATTTCCTTTCCAAATGCTCCATATGCAATGATTCCGCCATAAGCAAGACCTCTCAACGCGCTTTGCAGTGCCGCCGGATGACCGCTGGTCTCAACTACTGCATCGACTCCCATCTTTTCTGTCAATTTTTTAAGCTCCATTCCTACATCCGTCGTCGTGGAATCTAAAACAACATCTGCTCCGTTTTTCTTGGCTACCTGTCTTCTTATCTCAATCGGATCTATAGCAGCCACAAGGCTTGTCCCCATTTTCTTGCATAGTTGAACAGCAATCTGTCCTATGGCGCCTAATCCGAACACCGCAACCCTATCGCCTACTCTTATATTGGCATCTCTTACTGCGCCCATAGCAAATTGCGCCGGATCATAACACAGTGCATTTTTCCAAGAGGCATTTTCTGGAAGTTTTCGCAGTCGGTAGTTGTTTACGGCATTAACAATATGGGTCTCCCTAATGCCTCCATAAGAACATACTCTATCACCTAATTCATAATCCTTTACCTCGCTGCCTTTTTCTATTATTCTACCAACCCATTGGTTTCCTAAGTTCCACTTGCCGAAGACTATTTCGGTTTGTTCCTCTTTTGCTCTCGGAACAAACATGTGCCATTCGCTATCGTACTTTTCTTTCAAAAATGGGCTGTTGCCCCTAAAATCCGTCAATTCCGTTCCATGCTTTGGCGCAGCATATTCAACTTTAACTTTTACTTCATTTGGCAAAATTTCTCTATCTTCGTATTCTACTATTTCCGCCACGCGCGGCGCTACAGCTACCAATTGTCTTGGCATGATATATCACCCTTTTAAAAATAATAGTTTGTTATCTTATACACTTTTAAGTTCTAAGCCTTGATTTTTTGTGTCTATCTAATAGGTGTAGAATCAAATCCTGTCAAATATTGCCGTGTATTTGAAAACATCTCATTAAACAATGCCTTTGCATTAGAGATGCTGATATTTTTAACTAATGGATCATTTAAAAATGCAGCAAAAGCTAACTTCTTTTTCTTTTCAAGCCCTGCCTTAAGTATTGCTTTTTGATTATTCATATGAACACTCATTATCAAGTTAACTTCATCAGGCAGCTTGCCTGCAGTCAAAGGACGTACACTGTTTTTTGTAAATAGCGCATTAGTCTCAACGACAATGCCTTCATCGCAATCCATCTGATTATGATTTGGCAGATTCACATTTGTAATTATATCCTTTAAGCCTAGCAGCGCTTTTATTTGGCGCACGCCCTCTTCGCCAGATGCCGTTATAGGTACTTTCTTCTCTTTATTAGCATATTCTCTGCTCAATTTTGCGAGCATTGCCTTGTTCTCTATGCGCCAATTTACGGGAGTAAGGTTGAAACCCCATTGAGCTATTGTTTTTTTATCTCTGGCGTAGTCAGGCACAAATTCTGCAAGATGCCTGTCTCCTGCTGCTGCGATAATTCCATATCTTCTATATAAATCAAATTTGACCAGGTTTTTTGACATAAAATGAACGTCGGTAATCTTATCACAAATCCCATCTTTATAATACTTTTTGACAAGTCTGTCATATATGGGCATTAGGTCATAAGTTTTATAGCTTGCTTCATTGATCCATGTAAAATGGTTGATCCCTAAAACATTGGTGTTTAAATTATGCCTGTCTGTTTCCTCAATACCTTCAAATTCCTTTAAAGCCATCAGCAAAAGTCTTTGAGCTCCAAAAACTTCATGGCAACAACCAAAGGCTTTTATTTCAGGAAAAACGGCGTATAACGTAGCCACGCAAATCGACATGGGATTAGTATAGTTTATTACCCATGCATCTTTAGCGTATCTTTTAATAGAGTTTGCAATCTCTTCATACATTGGAATCGTTCTTAATGCCCGAAATATACCGCCTGGGCCGGTAGTATCTCCTACGGGCTGATAAATTCCGTATTTTTCCGGAGTGTGAACATCTGAAAACATTTCATTAAACGTCCCCGGCGTAATTGATATTATGACAAAATCGGCTCCTGATAAGCCTTCTTCCAGCGTTGAAACGCTTTTGTAAGTCCAATGCCCTTTTGCTTCTTCATATCCTGAAATAATATTCCCGATAATGGCATTGGTTTCAGCTGATTTGCTATCAATATCATAAAGCCTTACCGTCCCGGACAAGCTTTCCTCCAAATACAAATCACTCATTAATTTCCATGCCCATCCTTGAGAACCACCGCCAATATAACAAATATTAATATCAGAACAGCTATTTTCTGAGTATTTCATACAGCACCTCTATCAAGTATTGTAATTGACCTTTATTGGTTTACCCGTTGTGCTCGATTTATATATTGCATCAACTAATATTAAGGATTTCAGTGCTTCTTCGCCGTTTACCGCCGGCTCTCTGTTTTCCTTGATTGCAGAAACAATGTCCTGTAATTGAATTTTGTGAGGGAAAACCGTTTCTGAACCTGCATATTCCTCACCGTTTCTCAGTTTCCACTGCTTAACAGTGTTATTTTCCAATATAACTGTACCATCATTGCCTGAGATATCTATTCTGGTATTAAAACCCGGATATGCGCAAACATTAGCTTCAAGAATACCTATCGCACCATTCTTAAACTTTAGCACAGCCATAGCAACATCTTCTGCATCAATACCTACATGAGCAAGGGTTTCTGCATATCCATAGACTTCTTCAACATCCCCCATTAAATATTGAAATAAGTCTAACTGATGAATGCCTTGATTAATAAGGGCGCCGCCGCCAAGTTCTCTAGAGCCTCTCCATGCCACCTCATTATAATACTCCTGTGGACGGAACCATTTTGTATGGCAGCAACCGGAATTTAACTTTCCCAGTTTATTTTCATCTATCGCTTTCTTTAAGTTTAAAATATCAGAGTCAAAACGATGTTGAAAAATACAACTCAGCTTAACATTGTTTCTCTTGCAATGTTCTATTAAGTCCCTTGCCTTATTGACTTTAATATCTATAGGTTTTTCTACTATAACATGCTTTTTTGCCTGAGCAGCTTTTATGCCTAAATCTGCGTGCAGTCCACTGGCTGTCAAGATAATTACTGCATCAATATCCTCATTTTTCAGTAATAAATCAATATCGCTATACCCCTTGATATTTTCCAAAGCTGCTACTTTTTTTGCTTTTTCTATAGTTCTGTCATATACAGCGACTAGATTGGCTTCATCGATTTCTTTTAAGGCTGCAATATGGGTTGTCGATATAGACCCTAATCCGATAATGGCAAAATTTACAATCTCCTTCAACTAATCATCTCCATTTCCAGGTAATAACAGAAGTTATATAATCATCGTTTCTTTCCAAAACATTTTTATAGATATTGTTGAAGTTCTCAAAACTTTCTTTCTGTGATATCAAAGAGGTTACGTTTATTCTTTTTTCTTTTAAAAGATTTAAAAAGCAAAGAGCATTATCTCTGAAACACCAATGGGCGGGATAGGATTGCATTGCGGGATTGGTAGAAATATGCGCTCCAATAACAACAAGCCCTTTTTTATGTATATCTTTATAAAAATTAATTTCTGTGTTTCCGCGAGTACTGCCTAAAATTATTACCCTGCCAAAATTACATGCATATTGCAATGATAATTTAATTGGTTCGGGAAAACCTGTGGATTCAATTACTACCTGAGGCAGGCAGCCATTATTCACATTCTTGAATTCTTGTTCCAGATTTTTCATATTGGCATCGAATGTATATGTACAGCCATTTATTTTAGCAAGTTCAAGCTTGCTTTCAGCAACATCTATACCTATAATAGGCAATGCCCCATTAGCTTTTGCAAGCTGCATAGCCATTTGACCTATCAGCCCAAGGCCAAAAACTAAAACTCCTTCTCCAAGCTCTATCCTTGCTTTTCTGACGGCTTGCATAGCAATAACACCTATTCTAACAAAAGCAGCTTCTTCAAAAGTTACCCCATCAGGAATATGCACCAAATTATGCTGTTCTATATTACCGATTGTCCTATGGGCAAGGATTCCTGCAACTCTGTCTCCAGGCTTAAATCCTTTAACATTACTGCCGACTTTTGTTACTATGCCCGCAACACTATAACCTAAAGTTCTGGGATAGCTCTTATCAGTGTTTTCCATGCTCAATATAAATGCTCTTTCGGTCCCCGGGCTCACTACTGACGTTATCACTTCCACTTGAACCTGTGTATCAGATGGATCATCTACTTCTTCTTCTAATAAATATATCTTTGCATCTTCGTTTGATGTTATTCTTAGGCTTTTCATAGAAATCCTCCTATAAAGTATAAGCAGCTACTATTTAACCCTTTACTCCACCTTCAGTTGCGCCTTTGCGCATAAGCAGTTCGCTTGCTCCATACATTAGGACAACGGGTATTGAGGTTACTATGGCGGATGCCATCATCCTGCCCCAAATGTAATCAGGTCGATTAAACAGTGAGTTTAAGCCTATAGATAGAGTAAACATATCTGATGAGCTTAAGAAAATAGAAGCAAACAAAAAATCATTCCATGCAACCATAAAGGCGTATACAAAAACCGAAACTATGCCAGATAGCGAAAGTGGAATAATTATATAAGTAATGACTTGTAACCTATTCAGACCGTCGATGCGTCCGGCTTCTTCTATTTCAACGGGTATTGTGTCAAAATAGCTTTTTAACATATAAATAGACGTGGGAAGCGTCTGCACAATCATTGTAATTATTAGCGCCTCTCTATGGTTGTACAATCCAATTGCTGAAATTATTTTAAATAGAGGCACTACTAAAAGTATGCCCGAAAACATATATACTAAATAAAAGCCATTATTTATGACCGTTTTCCCCATAAATTTCAACTTTGACAGACTATATCCCCCTAAAATCCCCAAAGCCACGGAAATAAAAGAGGACAACACGGAGACGTACATACTGTTTTTAAAATATGTCAAAAATGGAAATATCCTAGGATTAAAAATACTCTTGTAATGCTCGAAAGTTATGTTTTTAGGTAAAAATGTCGGTGGAAATTGGATAGCTTCGTTTGTAGTTTTTATAGAAACTACAAACATAATTAAAAAAGGAAACAGTATTGCCGCTAAAAAAACTATTAAACCAACATAAAATAATATATTTTTTAAAATCTTTTTATTCACTGCCGGCATCTTTGAGCACCCTCTTTCTGCCGCTGAGTATTATAGTAAATATTATTATAAATAGAATAATAGAAATAGCAGCCGCTTTGCCCATATCTTTTCTTGCAAAGGCAACCATGTAAAGGTAGACGCTTATAGTATTAACTTCTTTTGTTAAAAGGTAAACTTCCGTAAACATATAAAAAACCCAAATTGTCCTCAATGTTACTATTGTTGCTAATACAGGCATTATTTCGGGTATTGTAATATATTTGAACTTGTGCCAACCGTTGGCACCATCAATTTCCGCTGCTTCATATAGGCTGCTATCTATGGTTTGTAATATTGCATAAAAGGATATAAAGGCATACGGGAAGAATCTCCACACCGAAAATAAAACAACTAATATAAATGCGCTGTATTCATTGTCAAACCAAAGAGGAGCAGCATTAAATAAATGAAGAACATCCACTAGAATGTAATTGACAACGCCATATATGTTATTAAACATATACTTCCATGAAAAAATCAAAGCAATGGATGGAACAATGTAAGGCAGGATTATTAGCGCTTTTACTGTTTTTTTAAATTTAAATTCTCTATTTATGTATATGGCTACAAACAGACCTAACGCTGTGCTAAGTACAACTACTGAGGCTGTAAATAGGATTGTAGTAACTAATGACTTATAAAAATTTACATCAGAAAATGTGTCAATGTAATTCTTTAATCCTATAAAGTAAGATGGAAGTTTAGGATTTAACGGAATTTTATAAAAACTTATTATGATATTATTAATCATAGGGTAGCCGATTAGCAGCAAAACAAGTAAGATACATGGTGCCAATAATATATAAGCAAAATGGGATTCTTTTAATCTTTTCACAGCTTATGCTCCTAATGATTATTTTTAGGTGAAGAAAACGTTCCCCTGCATACCGCGAATAACTGTGTAATTTCAATATACAGGGGAAACAGTACTAGCTTCTTCTACAAGTATATTTTACCGCACTTATCTTTATTGTTCTAACAGAGCTTCTATTTCAGCATTTGTTTCATTTGCGACCTTTGCCGGATCTTCGCCCTTGACTGTAACTCGATTTACTGCATTAGATATAATCCCACTGCTTGTAATATCGCCCATTATCAAGAAATTTTTACCGTTAACTGAACCAAAGGCTTGCAAACTGTTAAAGGCTCCTGCAATATCATCGGCGATTCCGGCAAAAGATTGGATAACCGGGTTGTCTAAATATTTATCCGAAGCCGCTACAGATTTTAAGACCGGTTGCTGGCCACCAGGTGACATGTGCAGCCATTTTATATTCACTTCATCATCTAATAAATAACTTGCAAATTTTATAGCCGCGGTCCTTTCTGCTTCAGGCATATCAGCCTTTATTGTTATCAAGCCCACGTGCCCGTATGCTGCGCTTACTTTATTTTTAGGAATGGCAAAACCTACTTCTTCCATCTTACCTGCTTCATAAAGAGACGGAATCATATATGTAGAGTAAATTGCCATGGGCACTGATCCATTCATAAACGCATCCCTGACAGCAGTTACATCATTTGAGCCCGGCATAGTGTACTCATATAACGATTTGTAGAATGCCAAAGCCTCAATCATCTCAGGGGTGTTAAATGTTGCTTTGCAGTCTGCATCCAAAACGTTCGCATTGTTAGAAAGGGCAAACTGTGAAAAACCTTGCTGGGCAAAACCATCATTGGCAGTTGGTATTGCTATGCCGTACTTTTTGTTAGCGGGATCGGAAAAGGCTTTCGCTGCAGCTAATATATTATCCCAAGTATCTGGCGCCGCTAAATTTTTCTCTTCAAATGCAGTTTTGTTATACCATATTCCTTGTACCCAACCGCCTATAGGCACTCCCGTATAGTTTGTGCCGTCTTCAGTTTTGATAACGTTCAAAATTCCATCGAAGAAAGCGCTCTCGCCCTTTGAATCAATAACCTCTTTAACTGCGGCAAAATCAATAAATTCATTTTTTGCATTGAGTTTCGCCTGATCTTGACTCATTTCCATTATAGCCGGAAGCTCTCCGCTATTACCTAATGCAGTAATTTTTGTTTCATAGCTGTCTTCATCAGTAGGCATCTGCTCAACTTTAATACCTGGATTCTTCGCCTCGAAATCTTTTATTATGCCATCGATTATCTCTTGCCTTTCTTGCTCAATCATCGTGTGCATGAATTGAATTTTTACTTCTTCGCTTGTCTCACTATCTTTTCCTGGGGTAGTATTTTCTGAAGAATTTGATGCACAACCAACAGCACTTACCATTAAAACCATAACTATCAGCAGGGCTAAAAACTTTTTCATCTCTAACTCCCCTTTTAATTTTATTATTGGTTTTCATTATAACATTATGAAACCGTTTTTACAATTTTATAATGTTTCGTTTTAAAGGAACTTAAAATAAATTTTCCGCATATACTTGATTTTTCTTTGATTTTCTTCATTTTTCATTATTAAAATATTTTGTCACATTATATGTTATGAAACCGGTTTTTTCATTGACTTTTTTATACTATTAGGATTATAATTATGTACTAAGAGCGCAGATATAGAAATATTTTAGGGGATGATAAGGTGAGTGCAACAATACGTGATGTGGCTAAACTGGCAGGAGTATCTGTATCAACCGTTTCGAGAGTTATAAACAATGCTTCTAATGTTAATGATAAAACAAGGCAAAATGTTATGGATGCCATAAAAAAACTTAATTTCAAACCCAATAGAATTGCTCAAAGTTTGGGCAGCGGTTCATTCAATGCCATCGGAGTTGTCTCTACACGTTCTTTGCAGCAAGCTTTTCATAATCCATACTTTAGCTTGATGATACAGGCAATTGGCGAAGTGTCTGAAGAAAAAAATTACGATATTATTCTTAACAATGCGCTTAATGAAGAAAAAGAAATAGAAAAATGCTTATCAATGATTGAAAGTAAGATTGTTCAAGGGCTTATACTTCTTAGCTCAAGAATGAACGACAGGCTAATAGAAAAGCTATATCAGTCTAACATACCTTTTGTAGTAGTGGGCCGAGTTGTTGACGAAAGACTTGCAAATGAGGTTTACTCCGTTGATACAGATAATCTTAATGATTGCAAAGAAGCGGTCAGTTATCTTATAAAATTAGGCCATAAAAGAATAGGGTGTATACACGCCCCCCTAAAATATGTAGTAAGCGTGGACAGGCTTGAAGGATATATAGCCGCTCACAAAGAATCAGGACTCCCTGTTGACTATTCTATTATTGAAAATGGTCAATACACAATAAATGATGCATATCAAGCCGCGATTAATATATTAAAAAGCCCTACTCCTCCCACTGCTATCTTTGCTACAGATGATATTAAAGCAATTGGCGCCTATAAAGCCATCAAAGAATTGAACTTAAAAATCCCTGATGATATTTCTTTAGTGGGTCATAATAATTATGAATACTCTACAATAATGAGTCCTGAACTCACCACTATAGATGTTCCTATAGAACAATTGGGAAAGGTTTCAGCAAAAGTGTTATTCAATTTAATCGAGGGGAGAAAAACCCAGCAGCGGACTCTACTTAAAACAAAGTTTATTATACGCCAATCATGTAAGGCGATAAACGAAAATAGTTTGGAGCCTGTTTAAGGTATAAATATATAATTTTTAAGTTTTGGCATTTAAGCAGTGCAGGGTGATGGTTATTATTTCGGGGCGGTTAAAGACTCGAAGTTTTAGGGTGCTGTTGCCTAATCCCCTGCTTACTATCATCTTTGAGTCGCCAAGTTCAAATTCGCCTGCATCGTATTTTGGGAAAAATGTGGCATCAGGGGAAAGCAGCCCGCCTAAAAACGGCAGCCTTACAATTCCTCCGTGAACATGACCCGATAAAACAAGATCCGCGCCCCACTGGCTGTATATCTGAAAATACGCTGGATTATGGGTAAGCAGTATATTGTATTTTTCTCTTTCGCACCTGCCTAATTTTTTTTCAATGCTGGGTACATCTATGGATTTTTCTCCACTATAGTTAGAAGAGTATCTTCCCCTGTAAAGCAGCAGAGAAGTCTCAAGACCATAAAGATTTATTGAAGCATCATCCTTTTTTAGGCTGACTTTTTCATTTTCTAATACAATAACGCCTAGTTCCTTTAAGCTGTCTATGTAAGATTTAAACCATTCGGAACCTACTTCTTGCGCTTTAAATTCCGTTATTTGTTCGTGATTTCCTTTTATGTAATATACATCATAGTTTTTCACAAGTTCTCTTGCTAAATCATAGAATACTTCCCCTCTATCATCGCCGGAACTTAGCATGTCCCCTGTTGCTACAATAATATCAGGATTTTGAGCCTTAATTTTTTGTATAAGAAGCTCATTGTTTTTTCCAAATTCCTTGCTATGCAAGTCAGAAAGTTGAACTATCCTGAAACCTTCAAATTCCTTGGGGATTTTAGGCGATACAATCGTGTAGTCGCTTACTTGCAGCCAGTTTGCTTCTACATATAGAAATACAAAAATGCCAATGATTATGCACGAAACAATTCCAATACGCATTTTACTATTTTTGCTTGTAATCTTCATTTTCCTCTCCTGCTGTCAGAATAATAAATATATATTGTAGTTTTGTTGGTTTTTTGCTTACTTGAATAAAAATTTTCGATTCCATGTTTTCCATTTCACCTGCGAAAGATTCGCCTTTTTCGCTTTTAACTGAAAATGCGATAATTACGCTATAAGCTTTTTCTTCTATCTGTAAAATATCCAAGGTGCTAGAGATGCTGATAATATCGCCATCTAGGGCAGAAACTGCCCGATTAAAGCCTGCAAATAGCATATAAGACCTAGTTATCGGGCAAGTTCAGCTAAACGGGAAGCCATCCACTTCTATAAGTATAGGTAGTTCATATATCGATATCTAAAAGTATCGGACAGTGGTCGCTTCCCATAACGTCTGAATGAATCTCCACATCCTTTATTTTATCTTTTAATCTTTCGGATACTATAAAATAGTCAATTCTCCAACCGATATTTTTTTCTCGAGCCTTGAACATATAAGACCACCAGGTATAAGCATCTTTTCTGTCAGGATAAAGATATCGAAATGCATCTATAAAGCCGGAGCTTAGCAGCTCTGTCATCTTCTGCCGTTCTTCATCAGTAAAGCCTGCATTTTTTCTGTTGCTTTTAGGGTTTTTTAAATCTATTTCCTGATGAGCCACGTTTTTATCCCCGCAGCAGATCACCGGTTTTGTACCATCTAACTTTATGAGGTATTCTCTAAAGTCGTCTTCCCATTTCATCCTGTAATCCAGGCGGGTCAGGCCTCTTTGAGAATTAGGCACATACACATTTACAAAGTAGAAATTTTCAAATTCGAGGGTTATAACCCTGCCCTCCCCGTCGTGTTCCTCTATGTCTATTCCATATGAAACGGAAATGGGCTTTATTTTTGTAAAAACCGCTGTGCCTGAGTATCCCTTTCGCTTTGCATAATTCCAGTATTGCTCATAACCTTCCAGTTCAAGCTCTACTTGCCCTTCTTGCAACTTTGTTTCCTGTATTGCAAATATATCTGCATCTACTTTTTTAAAATAATCTAAAAATCCTTTGTCAAGACATGCTCTAAGACCATTTACGTTCCATGAAACTATCCTCAACTAACAAAACCTCCTGTTATTTTATATGATAAACATATTTTTCGCACAAGTTGCCTTGTTACATTATATCGTACAGCGCAAAAGCTGCAATTGTAATATGCAAATACAGCATTGAAATACAAATTTACCTTCCGAATTAAAGACATCAGTCTCGGAAGGTAAATTTAAATTTTGCAGGCTGTAGCAAATAACTCAAGGTTACATGCCGCATACTTTGCTATATTAAATTGTGCCGCTTTATTAAACTTTAGAGATTTGCAGCCTTATCTTCTTTCAAATGTCTTAGCATATCTTCGCTAAGTTCAGAAAGAGGTATGGTATAGTCCACATATCCGCCGTTCATAACTACCAGGCAGGGATCGCCTTCAACACCCAGTCTTTTAGCCATGCTTTTGCCTTTATACACATCGATTTTGCTGAGTTTGATTCCCGGATTTTCTTTAGCAAATCCCTCCACAATAGCTAACTTCTCTCTGCTCACTGCGTCAGTAGGGTCATAGCACATAACAAGCTGCATACCTGTGTATTCTTTGAATTCCCTCTGAAAAACATTGGTTTCTTCAATATATCTTTCAGCCATATAGCCTGCAACAGCTCCATCCCCTACAGCCGTTGAGACTTGACGCAGTGCCTTTTCCCGCACATCTCCTACAGCATAGACCCCGGGGATATTTGTCTGCATGTTTTCATCGGTGATTATATAACCTCTGTCGCTAATATCTACCATTCCGCGGAAAATCTCAGTATTCGGCAGGTAGCCGATGAATAAGAAACAACCATCCACTTTAACCGGAATTTTTTCTCCGGTTTTTACGTTTTTCAGCATTACCTTTTCCAGCTGTTCTTCGCCTACAAATTCATCTACTACGGTATTCCAGATGAAATGCAGCTTCTCGTTTTTCATAGCCTGTTCCTGCGCTACTTTATTTGCATCCATGATTCCTTCATCATGAATTACTGAGATGTATATTTTTTTGGCAAACCTTGAAAGAAAAATTGCTTCTTCAATAGCTGCATCCCCACTGCCTACTACAAGAACTTCTTTGTCGGTGTAGTAAGCCGCATCACAAGTTGCACAAAAGGATATACCGCGGCCGAATAAAAACTTCTCCTCTCCCTTTGCGCCAGTAAGCCTGGGTTTACCGCCTGTTGCAATGACCACAGCTTTTGCATGGTAATCGGTGCGAAGGGTTTTTACTATCTTGGTATCGCCGTTTAAGTCCACCTGCCGCACATCGGCAAGTTTTGTCTTAACATTAAACTTCTTCATTTGACGTTCAAAAAGTTTCATAAGTTCTTCCCCGTTTGTGCCTTCAGGAAAGCCCGGATAGTTTTCTATTTCGTTAGTATAAGTTGCAAGACCGCCCATAAGCGTCTTTTCGATAAGCAGGGTGGAAAGCCTGGCTCGTCCGGCATATATCGCTGCCGTCATGCCTGCTGCTCCGCCTCCGATGACTATGACATCATAATTTTCAACTTTTTTGTCCGGC
>NZ_MPPE01000009.1:0-9796 GCF_001896645.1 Tepidanaerobacter sp. EBM-49 | reverse complement strand
TACTTCCTTTAGCTCTTGTTCAAATTCAGGGTATGTATAGCTCCCATCTAAAAGCTTAAATATTTTTTCTTCTACAAGCAGGAATTTATCCATTACAAGAGAATTTTCTCCATAAAGACCTCACCTTTCTGAGTTTTATACTCATCCATGCAAGGATGGTGAGGTCTTTTTTCTACGTCCGAATGAATTTTTCCTGCAAAAAACCTAGAAATATTTTACACTATCGATGTCAACAAAATTGACTGCGCTGATGCATGAGATTTTAAAACATTTAGTATGTAGGACAAAATTTTACGTAATTATATTATAATATTTTATTAAAGGACCTACATTGTTCAGCCATGAAAGTTTGGAGTCTTCCCTAGGTAAAAGTTCTCTCCCATGTTCGCCTGCCATTACCCAAAGGTAATACACCTGAAACCCAGGAGCAGCTGCAATCGGATGATACCCTTCCGGCAATATTACAGTATCTCCGTCTTTTATTAAGTAAGCCTTTCTTAAGGAAAGATCCTCATTATACATTACCTGAACTCCGAATCCACCTTCAGGTTTTATCCTGAAATGATATATTTCTTCCATTTTAGTTTCATAAGGAGGATTATAAACATCATGTTTATGTGATGGGTACCCAGACCAATGACCAGGATAGTTTATTGTTTCACCAACTATGATACGATGAACCTTCCCCTCACCATTAGCTACTATAATATCTCTTACATCTCGCTTATAGTTTAATATACCACGATTATTGCAAACTACATCTTCCGGCATTACAATAAAAGGCTCAAATTGTTTTTCTGCTTTAGCTGTTACAATAGCGACTTCCGCGAATAAGCCTTGCGCTTCTCTTATTTTAAATGAACTTTTAACAGGAACGTAAACAGAAGTTGGATTACCGGAAAATACGTCCTTTCGCACACCCAAATTAGTATATTCTTTCTTATTTACTGAAATATCACACTTACCCGATAGAATAACCAGAACAGCTTCTTCATCTAAAGTTTCTGATTCAAAGCTTTTTCCAGCATCTAATCTTATCAATTCAAACCCGCAAAATTCGAGATCTTCTCCAACTTTTACTATTTGCCTATAACCAGTTAAATCTTGATTTGGATACAAATATTGCATAAGCCTGCCTCCTTTATTTCTAAAATTTACTTCACCTTACTAAAATATCTGGTCTGAGCATAGAAACTCCTCTAAACTCAATTTCCGTTAAGGGGTATTCAAGCGTTTTAGTTATAATTTCAGCACCGTCTTCAGTTATTAGAATCGTATCCTCTGATTTTGTTCCTGCAATACTCGGATTCCATGCATAAGCTTGATTTACGGCTACTGTTACATCACTGTAAGAAGTAGCTCTAAACTCTCTAGAATTGTATCCAGTCATTCCTCCCTGATGATGATAATGCCATTCATTACCAAATCCTACTTCTTTGTAGGCTTTTTTACCTTCTTTGAATATATCTTTTACTTTGCGTCCTGGTTTTGTTGCATCTATAAAAGCAACATCAACTTTTAGTACCGCTTGATGGCGTTCTCTTAAATCTTCGGGAATTTCCCCAAAACAAACTAAACGTGTCAGAGAAGTCATCAGACCGTATTTATGACCGGAAACTGCAAGAAGAACATATTTTTTTATTGGCTTTTCCGTTGGTAACGGATGTCTATATTTATAAGCTCTTTCATCAGAAGCTACAAGATTTACAAACGGGTAAAAATCATATTCCGCCGAAATTTTTTTGATCATTCTAGAAACTTCTATTTCAGTGTCACCAGGCTTTACACTAAAAGCCACCTTCTCAAGGATTTTCGATGCACAAATTCCTGTTTCCATATATCTTTTCTGCTCTTCGGGAAGCAGATCCCACCGTAATTGCGTTAATTCTTCCCCTACGTCGGCATCAATAAACACCTTTTTCCCTCTTGAAATTTCGTCCAATGACGTTTGACGTCCCTTGGGTTCCCACCAAGGAAATTCCACCACTTCTATAGGAAGACCATTCAGTTCTTCTTGTATTAGCCTTTGCGCCTCTATATTATTTGAAAGCAAATAAACATTATCTTGAGTAATTAATATTTCTGCGCATGCCTTGGGTGAGGTAATTCCAATATAAGGCCTCCCCCCTGTAAGCCATAGAAAATTGATGGCATCACTGATAGATAAAACTTTAATATCTTTTCTGTCCATTAATGTACGTATCCTAAACAGTTTCGTTTCAAATTCCGCTTTAGTCCAACTCATCAAAAATACCTCCATTTACATTTTACATTTATGGAATTAATATAATCTTTAAAGCATTTTTAGCCTCTACCAGCTCACACGCCTCATTAACCTCATCTAATGGTTGTTTTTTGCTAATCATGGGTGCTAGCTTTAATTTGCCTGAAGCATACAAATCCAATGCTAATAAATAATCAGCCCATTCAAATCCCTGTAGACCCTTCAGCTGTTTCTCATCACGTACAACATTCCATGGTTTAAAGCTGACTTCTTTACCGTCAAAGCCGCTTCCACCCATGAGAATCAGTCCGCCTGCCGCAGCAACCTCTATTGCCTGGGTTACAGCTTCGGTGTTTCCTGTAGCTTCAACAACTATATCAGCACCCTTTCCACCGGTCATTTCATTTATTTTTTCAATAGGATCTTCAATATCGCTTTGAATTACATCAGTAGCACCCAACTCCAACGCAAGCTTTAGTCGTTCGCTATCAGAACTTAAACCAACCATTACTAAGCGCACAGGTGAAGTTGCAAGCATTGTTTGCATAATAAGCAGACCAAATGACCCTGGACCAAACATTACAATAAAGCTGCCCGGCGTAATCTTATTTGTCCTAACTGCTCTTGCAGCGGTAGTAGCAGGTTCTAAAATTGCAGCATGGTCATCAGAAACAAAATCGGGTACTTGAAACAAAATATCTTCATCTATAGCCACATATTCTGCAAAACTCCCGGGTAAATCTATGCCTATATGCTCCCATTTGCGACACCTATTCAATACTCCTGTACGACAAGCATAACACTGTCCACAACCACGAATTGCACTTGATGTAACACGATCTCCGACTTTTACTTTACGCACTTGCGAGCCAACAGCAACGACCTCACCGCATAGTTCATGTCCGGGGATTATTGGGGTTTTTACTCTACCATGTCGCCCCATAAATGTATTATTTCTAATAGCAACATCAGTCCCGCATAATCCTATTGTTTTTACCTTTACCAATGCTTCATACGGCTTGGGTTCCGGAATGGGAACATCCATTATTACTAACCTTTTAGAGTCATCATTCTTTACAGCTGCCTTCATTACTATTCCTCCCCTATAATACATATATAAAATTGAGCAAACTTTTGATTAACCTTAAACTTCAAACATATACAAAAATAAAATGATAAAATGTTAGCTCTAAGCTATATATTAATTTTTTTACTCCCTTTGGAATCATTGATGCTTGCATCCAGTTCTTCTAAATCTATTCGCCGGCCCTGTTCTGCGCTTAGATACGCCGCATAAATAACCTGAACAACCTGCCGACCAAGCTCACCATTGGAAATAGGTTCACGATCGTAATAAACCGCCTCTGCAAAGTCTTGCATCTCCTGAGGATAACCGCGCATCCAATCTTCATCCGGTGACGGGAAAGTCCAACCTGCCTTTGTTTCTATCTTTTCCGAAATATATTCATTACCAAATATTTCATTTGCAGGTGCATATGCTTTAACTGAATCATTAGATGTCATGTTGCATTTAATCACACAATTCGTAGTATAAACATCAAGTGTATTTACAACGCCGCCTAATGTTGTATCATTAGACTTTACCAATGCCTTAGTACCGTCCTCAAAAGTAATAATTACAGTAGCCCAGTCTTCTACATCTTTCCATTCACCTACAATCCATCGAGCAGACAAGTTTTTAAAAGTTTCTGTACGTGTAAGGTTGCCTACATCTGCTACTACTGATTTTACACGAATGGGCTTTCCTTGCCTTAGGTTGCCCTCAAAGTGTTTAAGATGTATAACTAAACCCAAAGGATGTGAACCCAGCCTCAGCAGAGATCCACCCCCCGCAAGATTCCAATGCCTCGAGTAGGCTGCATGAGAACCGCTGTGACTTTCTTCAGACCTAATCTCAAGAATTGCACCTTCACTTTGTTTCAAAAGCCGCTTTGCTTTTGCCACCGGCGGTGCATAGATAAAGTCTTCAGCATAACAGATCTTTACATTATTGCGTTTGGCTTCAGCCAGAATAGCATCGGCATTATCCATGGCCTCTTTGTACATATGCAGTTTTGGAATATGCCCTGTTTGGTCCACATTACCTTTAAAACCTTCCCCGAAAGCACCTGTCAAAGGTTTTTCACATACAATATGCTTTCCTGCCTTTGCAGCATCAATGCACAGCTGTCTGTGATGTATATTCGGGGCACATATATCCACTATGTCAATGTCTTTATCATTGAGCATCTGCTGATAGTCATCATAGACCCGAACTATCCCATATTGTTTTGCAAAACATTCCGCTTTCTCTTTCGTTCGCGAGAAAACACCTAACACCTCAATAGGAATCCCAATTACTTGATTATATGCGTCCATGTGTATGTGAGATACAAATCCCGCTCCTACAAGACCAATCTTAATCTTCTTCATACGCGTTCTTTCCTTCTTTCGTCATATATTATTTATCGCAGCTAACTTGGCTATTTTTCACCGCCAAGATACGCATCAAGCATAGATTTATCTTTAGCAACTTCGTGGCTTTCGCCAGATAGCACTACCTCTCCGACGCTCATTACATAGGCATAATCAGATATAGCAAGCGCAAGCTCCGCATTTTGTTCAATAAGCAGTATTGTAGTACCCTGTTCATTTATTTCTTTAATCTTATCCATTATCAAATCCACGATCACCGGTGCCAGCCCCAAGGACGGCTCATCCAACATCAAAAGCCTGGGTTCCGACATGATCGCTCTTGCTATAGCTAGCATCTGCTGTTCCCCACCAGACATTGTACCTGCTAATTGATTGTGACGTTCAGCTAGCCTAGGAAAAAGCTCATAGGCTTTTTCCATATTAGCTTTTAACTTGTTTTTCGAGTATTTACGGGAATATGCTCCAATTTTCAAGTTATCTGCTACAGTTAAACCGGGAAATACTAAACGACCTTCCGGAACATGTGCTACTCCTAGTTTTACGATTTCATCTGGGCGTAGACCTGCTATAGATTGTCCGCAAAATTCAATTCGACCAGATATAGGTTTAATCAAACCTGATATTGACTTTAAAATTGTGGATTTACCTGCACCATTTGCCCCAAGCAAAGCGACAATCTTGTTTTGCGGAACTTCAAGATCAATTCCGTGTAATACCGGAACTGTAGAATAAGCCACTGTAAGTTCATAAATTCTGAGCAAATTTAGCGACCTCCTCTGCCTAGGTAAGCCTCAATTACGACCGGATTCTTTTTAATAACATCAAAGGTACCTTCGGCAATTTTGCTACCGTGATTAATAACGAATACCCAGTCCGCAAGTTTACCTACAACTTCCATGCGGTGCTCTATAAGCAGAATTGAGATGCCCTGCTTATTAATTTTTTTAACTAATTCCATCAAATCGTGTATTTCCTGGGAATTTAGTCCAGCTGCTGGTTCATCAAGTAAAAGTAGTTTTGGTTTAGTAATAAGCGCCCTTGCAATTTCAAGAATTCGCTGTTTGCCATATGGGAGATTGCACGCTTTCTCATTGCGCAAATCGCTTAGTCCCACAAAGTCTAAGACTTCATCTACTTCTTTTGTACTAGCAACAACCTCCCTGCGATATGAAGCTGAGTTAAAAACAGTATGAATAATACTCGCACCACCATTACCATAGCCTTTACCTAGTAATGCATTTTCAAATACCGTTTGCGAGCCTAAAATTCGTATATTTTGGAAGGTGCGGGCTATTCCCATCCAGGAAATAGAATGCGGCATGAGGCCTTGTATCGGCTGCCCTAGAAATTCGATAATTCCTTCGTCAACATTGTAAATACCAGTAATAAGGTTGATTGCTGTAGTTTTCCCCGACCCGTTAGGACCGATTAATGCACAAATCTGGCCGTTATAAACGTTTATATTTAGCTTGTCTACCGCTACTAATCCACCAAAACGCTTAGTAATACATTCAGTTTTTAGTACTAAATTATCATCATTTTTTTCGGCGTTCATTACAATCAACTCCTATTCCCTGGTTCAGTCGAGCTTGTGTACATTCCAAACCTTTTTGTTATACTTTTAAGAAATTTGAGAAATGCATTGTCAGATTTCACCCAGTTTAATCGAAGGTAGACTAATAAAATTAGTGAATAAACTAACAAACGACTACTAGATAAAAACCTCAGAACTTCAGGCAGCCCAGTAAGTATAATCGCTGATATTACGGTTCCTATTACACTTTGCATACCGCCCATTACTACCATCAATAAATAAGTGGTACTCTCAGCCGATGTAAAAGAGTCCGGACTCATGTACCCAGTTAGATTAGCTAAGAAAATCCCTGATAAACCGGCTAACATCGCGGATAAGCTGAAGGCAACAAGCTTTGCGCGTCTTACATCAATTCCCATAGATTCGGCAACAACCTCATCTTGGCGAATTGCTTTTAATGCTAATCCTAATCGAGATCTGCCTATTCTTTCTGTTCCAATTATAACAAACATTAATGTAATAACCATAAAGTAATAAACCCATTGTAAGTTGGGAAACAGTTTCGCAAACCCAGATAATCCGTATGCCCCTCCTGTAATCGGCTCAAGATTGAGAAGTAAGATGCGTACTATTTCGCCAAAACCTATCGTAGTAATGACAAGAAATGGTCCTGAAAGCTTAAAAGAAGGAAAAGCTAAACCTGCCCCTATAATAGTAGTTAAAGCAGTAGCTAATATCATCCCCAGCCATGGAGATAAACCAAACTTAACAAGAAGAATACCATAGGCGTAAGCACCTACAGCTAAAAGTGCAGCACTGCCCATTGATAACATTCCGCCATAACCGGTTAGAATTAATAAGCCAACCACGTGTATTGCATTTTGCACACCCCGTTGTAATACATAGAATTCATATTGAGATGTTATGTGGGGTGCTATTAGTAGAATTATTCCAATTACTAATAGCGCATGCTTGCGCAGCAGCTCTATGAGTTTTGCCATTATTAAACCCCCTAAACCTTCTCGGAAATTTGAGCTCTAAAGATTCCTCCCGGCCTAAAAAGGAGGAATATCACAAGCACAACAAATGTGAATACATCGCGGTATGCCGGATCAACTAATGTTGCAAAAATTGTCTCTGCAACGCCAACTACTATGCCCCCTACTAAGGCTCCGGTAAAGCTGCCAAGACCACCAATAACTACAGCAGACATAGCTTTTACCGCAATTATTCCCCCCATCGATGGAGTTAGTGGAATAATTGGAGAAATTAATATCCCAGAAACAGCAGCTATTGCCGTACTCAACAGAAAAGTTAATGCAATCATACGATCATTCCTGATCCCCATTAGCCAAGATGCAGTTTGGTTCTGTGCCACAGCTCTCATAGCAGTTCCAATCATTGTTCCTCGAAGAAAATATTGCAGGAATATGAGAAGTAAAGTTACTATAATAACAATCCCTATTACATGTGGCATCAAATATAATTTGCCAATCTGCATAACTTTAGAACCGAAGGGATTAGCATAGGTCTGAGGCGTCGACCCCCAGATAACCAGAATTAGATTACGGATAAACACTGAAAGAGCTATCGTACCAATAAGAATGATCTGTGGATTCACTCCCTGCTCTAGCATAGGATAAAAGTAGATTTGACTCAGAATATATCCCAACAGTCCCATTATGACTATAACAGTAACAAAAGCAGGAATATATGGTATTTTCAGTGCACCAAAAATCGAGAGCATGAGATAACCGCCAAGTGTAAGCAAATCACCTTGAGCAAAATTAAACAAGCCTGAAGCGTTCCAGATTAAGGATATGCCTAATGCTGGTAAAGAGTAAATAACGCCCATAGCAAGACCATTTAAAATAAGCTGAAATAAGGTAGCAATTGTCAAGATACCAACACCTCTTCTGATTGTTGTAGGTAATAAGGTCGCTAGCAGGCTTGCCTCTGTATTAAATTGCTAGCGACCAACTCATTCCTTAATTACAACAATATATTAATGGCTAGCGCTCTACAGGATACTCCTCTTTTAAAAGCAACTGCCATTTTCCATCCTTAAATATCTGGGTGTAAATTGTATGAACTAAATTGCCTTCCTTGTCCGCTTGGTAATGAGCAAGAACACCTTCATAATCAAGCTTTGAGAGTTCTTCACGTATCTTTTCCCGATTTCCGCCAACGCGGCCTATTATATCTGCCAAGATATAAATTGAATCATAATGGTTAATGTGGGTTGGTGAAAGCGGCTCCTCAAATTTTTCCTTATACTTTTTAATAAATTCCTGACGCTTAGGATCTGGATCTCCTGGTGAAAATGTAGTACTGCATACTAATCCTTCAATATTAGCTGTTCCTGCCAATTCCTCCACAGCCGGAGAAGCACAACCGCGTTCTCCAAATACAAGCACATTCTCCATTCCTAACTCCATCCGTTGTCTTAAAATTAGCCCAAGCTCTGCTTCATAGCCATACAAGAACAAAGCGTCTGCACCGGTATTCTTAATTTGTAGAAGTTGAGCCGTAAAGTCTCGGTCACCGTCATTATATGTTTGAATAGTAACTGGCTCAAGCCCGTATTCCGCAAGTGCGGGTAAAGTAGCATCCCAAAGACCTTTAGAATACTCATTGTTACCATATAAGACAGCAGGTCTTGTTACATTGAAATATTCTTTAGCTGTCTTAGCTAGAATCGGAATCCAATAGGTTGAGGGAATTTGGATTCGGAAGGTATAAGGATTGCCTTTCTTAGTGATATCAGCATTTGTCCCATCTACAATAAACGGTATTTTAGCTTGTTTCCATAAGTCTTGTGCTGCAAGAATAGTACCTGAACGATTAGGTCCTATAACAGCCACAGGTTCTAAAGCAATAGCCTTGCGAACTGCCTCAATCCCTGTTGTTGTGCTTGAAGTTTCATCAACCGTTACATATTCTATTGGAACACCATTAATTCCGCCCTTTTCATTTATTTCATCCACTGCCATTTTAGCCGCATTTACCAAGATTTGACCCTGAAACGATGCATCGCCTGTGAGAGGTGCCAAATGTACAATTTTATATGACTCTGGTTTATTATTACACCCTTCTAGCAATAAACTGAAACCCATGACAATTAGTAAAACAATCGCAAAACCGCGTTTTGCCATTAATTTTTTTAACATATAAGGTCCTCCTTATTATTTCTATTTATTTGTCTTTTTAATTTGCTTACGGCAATAATCATTCTAAAGGGGATACGACTTGAGTCTATAATTTTTTGCTTTGAGAATTTTCAGCTATAAATCTATCATCCTCCTAAATACGGTTTTTCGCTTCTTTTTTCTGAATTTTTTAATTTTTATTCCAATACTTAATCTATTGCGAATTAATTAAATTTGACTTGCACCCCCTTTTGTTTCTATCTATTCTACTTGCATTATACTAAACTACTTTCACATTATTTTAAAATTTGATTCAAATTATCACATCCAGATCGTATGAAAAATCCCTTCTTCATCTATTCTTTCATAAGTATGTGCGCCAAAATAGTCCCTCTGGGCTTGAATTAAGTTGGCAGGTAAGGTATGCCTGCGATAGGAATCATAGTATGCAAG
>NZ_MPPE01000027.1:0-29908 GCF_001896645.1 Tepidanaerobacter sp. EBM-49 | reverse complement strand
GAAATAAAACTTCAAGTAACTTACGAAGGCTTCAAAAAGCGCTATTTTGGCAAGTGTGACGAATACGCAGTAATAAACAAAAACGTAGTAGCAGGGTTTTGCAACCCAACCGAATTTGCCGACCTAATAGAAGCTACAGTAAGCCAAGAATACAACACAGACAAAATACAATTAAGAATACTAAATGGTGATGGAGCTTCATGGATAAAAGAAAGCGCAGAACTTGCCCTAAAACACTTTCAACTAGATAGATTTCACATATTTCAAGCCATACATAGAAACATTTATGACAAAAAAGAAGCCAAAAAAGTATCAAAAATGATAAAGAAACTAAAAATAGACCAAGCCCTAAACCATATAGAACAACTAAAATATGAATGCGGCGGAGAAGTTAAAGAAGTAAAAAAACTTGAAACCCTACAGCAATATCTAACAAATAACCGCGATGGACTGATACCCTACCAGCAAAGAGAACACATTAAATTACCCGAACCTCCGGAAGGGGTATACTATAGAAACCTGGGCACTATGGAGCATAACATATGTGACATACTCTATCTTAGGATGAAAAACCGGAAAATGAGTTGGAGCATAGCCGGTGCCAACAATTTAGCCAAAATACTAGCATTAAAAGCCAGTGGGAAACTACATGATAAAATTAACTTGCTGCTATCAGGAGAGCTTTCAGAAAGACTTACAGAAAAGGTTAAAGAAGTTAAGAAACCTAAGTCAAAAGCAAACAAGATAAAAACAAACATATATCCTATCCACAGGGGAGGTATGCCCTTTTCCGGATGTCCAGTTACCAATGGCCGAAAAGCAATTCAGGATTTAATTACATATGGCGGTCAAAGCATATTTTAAAATCATTTGCTTTGCACTAAAAAGCCCTTTATGTTGCCGAAAGCCTATTGATACTTAAAATAGCGAAATAAGCTAATTACAGGGCATTTTCGCCGATACAATGGTGTATAGAGGCCATGGCAATAGGACCTGGAATAAATGCAAGTTTTACAAAAAGAGCTAAATGTAGATACTTTAGATTATTTTCAATCGAACTTTAGCTCGCATAGGGATAGTAGCCCCACTTTAAAAATAATTGATAAAGGTGCATGATTTTATTAAAAAAACAACGATTTTTTCTCTATTAAAACAATAAAAAAGCCATATTATTATGCAGGATAAAATTTGAAAGAAAAAATGCCAACTTTTACTTGACACTAACCTCAAATTATTTGGATTTGATTTTTTATTTAATATACCTTATACTAGTATCAGGAAAACTTTTTGGATTTATTGGATTGTTTCCATAATGAGAAAGACTTTATCAATTGGGATGACGATGCTCTAGATATGGCAGCTACAGCATCGGTCCCACTATTTATAATGCAAAATTCGCATTTTGAGGCAGAGAGGAGATTAAATGAAACATCTCCCTTAGATATTTTAAATTTACAGGATGATGAACAATTACAAAAAATATTATCAATAAAATTTTAATAAGAGTGGATCTGTGTCAATAACTTAGACACAAAAAGTTTAACTTTTTTTTAACTTTTTATGACGTTACACTTGCAGCTTCATGTACTGCTTGTGGAGTCATATAATCGATAGAACCATGAATTCTTTTTCTGTTATACCAGGATTCTATGTATTCAAATATTGCTTTACGTGCAACATTGAAATCATAATATTTATGGTGATTTACTTCTTCCTTCTTTAATACTGAGTGGAAGGATTTATTATTAATAATGTTATCTTTTTCTTTCAAGGCAGATCTGCTTAAATGATGATTGAACTTTTTGACTACAATTGAGCAGATATCCATATCAGCCATATATCGTTGAACACGTTTTAAGCTGATTTTCTCTCCGCCGTTAATTAATGCTTTATGAATTTTAGGGGCACCGTACCTGGACTTACTTTCTACCCAGATTTTTCTTATCTGTACTTTAATTCTTTTTGGCGATTTGAAGGTTGTACTAACTAAAGCCTTATAATAAGGGCTTCCAGGGAACTTTAAAACTTTGTAAATAAGTTTAACGGTATATTCTGACTTGTATTTTTCGATAAATGTAGCGATTTCATTCATCGTTTTCCTAGGAATATGGCAGTAGCTTTTTTAATATTTCATTTTTCATTTCAAGCTCAGTAATGCGTTTTTACATTGTTTGATACTCCTTTGCCGTGATTTCCTTATTATCAGCTATCTTTATCGGAGAATGCTGTTTAATCCACTTATAAATAGTTACCGTTGCTCGCTATACTCGCGGCTCAGTTCTAATACAGTCTGGCGATAGTTTCAGATTTACAATCTGTTGTTTAAAATCATCTGTGTATCGGATACCGTTATTGGACATTGTTTAACACACCTTTCTTATAATCATTTTACCGTGTTAAACTTTTCCTGGATATATTTATATACTAACACCTGATTGACTAAAAGTATAATAAATTCTATTAACGTATATCGTTTCTATTAATTATATGAATTATAAAACATCTTCTTTATTGTTAATTATTGTAATTTTAAGATTATAATTTAAATTCTTTAATGTTTTTAAGAAAGGGGGTGTAACTACTTTGAATATTTCTAAAAAAAATAAAGAATTAGAAGGCTTAAAGATAAAAAATCATATTTTAGAGACTATTTTTGAAGACGCATCTGAATGCATTGTAGTTGTTGATGCAGAAGGTTACATATTAATGTTAAGTCAAACCTATGCAAACTTTTTGGGAATAACTCCGCAAGAAGCTATTGGAAAACATGTAACTGAAGTAATAGAAAATACAAGACTTCATATTGTTGTAAAAACAGGAGAGCGTGAAGTAGGACAAATTCAGCGAATCGGAGGAAATGATGCTGTTACAATGCGGATTCCTATAATAGAAAATGGCAAAGTTTTTGGTGCCATAGGAAAGGTTATGTATAAAGATGTAAGAGAAGTTGAAGTATTGTGCAAACAATTAGAAGCAGCTAAAAGAGATCTTGACCTTTGCAAGGAACAACTTAAAAAGGTAACTGATGACCATTCTTCACTTGACAAAATCATCGGAAATAGCAAGAAAATTAAGGAACTTAAATATTTGGTAACAAAGATAGCTAAAACAGATTCCACTGTTCTTATTACGGGGGAAAGTGGAACAGGTAAGGAGGTATTTGCTAATACAATTAATAATATGAGTAATAGGAAAAATAATAATTTTATTAAAGTTAATTGTGCTGCTATTCCTGAAAATATTCTTGAATCTGAATTATTTGGTTATGTTGAGGGTGCATTTACCGGTGCAAAACGTAACGGCAAAATAGGAAAATTCGAGATGGCGGATCACGGTACTATCTTCTTGGATGAAATTGGAGATATGGGTCTTGAGATGCAGGCAAAAATTCTTCGCGTACTTCAAGAAAAAGAAATAGAAAGAATCGGAGGCAATATTACAAAAAAAATTGATGTTCGTATAATAGCAGCAACAAATCAAAACCTACAAGAAAAGATGCAGTCTGGAAAATTTCGAGAAGATCTTTTTTATCGTTTAAATGTGGTGTCCTTAGAGCTCCCCCCCTTGCGCGAAATACCTGAAGACATTCCTGTATTATGTGAACACTTTTTAAAAAATTACAATACAGAATTTGGTATTTATATAGAGAAAATAAATAATGAAGCAATGCAATATTTACAAAAATATTCGTGGCCTGGAAATGTCAGAGAATTGAAAAATACTATCGAGAGAGTATATAATTTTGTTACAGAAAGTACGATAAAGGCAGAACATTTACCTAAAGAGATTATTAATTCGCACAAATTTACCAATAATAATAAAGGTAGCCTTGATAAAGCCATAATGGAACTTGAAATGCAAAAAATACTTGACGCTTTAAAATCTTCTGGAGGAAATAAAAGCAAAGCAGCAAAATTATTAGGTATTAACAGAGCTGGACTCTACCAAAAACTTAAAAAGTACAATATTAACTATTAATTACAATAAAATAAAATAGACCCCTATTATTTCTAAAATTAATCGTCCCTATTGCAAGTTAGGGGTCTATTTTTAAAGACAACTTTGTTATTATTAAAAGAGCCAAATTTTCATTTTAGTCATTTAGATTGAACTGTCCCGTCCCAAGTTCCCACCTTAATTTGTTTTGTTGCTTCTTCATCAAACCAGCGAGTTGTAACTACTTTTGATTCAGTATAAAAGCGTAGCCCGTCTTTACCTAGAACATGAAGATCGCCAAAAAATGAAAGCTTGTGCCCTGCAAACGGGAACATGCCTGCAGGTACTGGAATGCCAACATTTACCCCAACCATGCCACCATGTGTTCTTTTTACAAATTCACGTGCATAGTGTCCACTTTGAGTAAAAATAACAGAACCATTACCATAAGGATTAGCATTCATTAGAGTAATTCCTTCTTCGAAATCTTTAACTCTCTTTATGCAAAGAACAGGTCCAAATATTTCTCGTTGTCCTATCGTCATTTCGGGAGTCACATTATCAAAAATTGTGTGTCCTACAAAGAAGCCTTTTTCATATCCCGGAACTACAACATTGCGACCATCGAGAATAAGGTTTGCACCTTCGTTAATTCCTTTCTCAATCCAACTTATAATAGACTTTTTATGTTCGACTGTGACCACCGGTCCAAGATCTGTAGTTTTGTCATACGCTGGTCCTATCTTCTTCGTTTTAACTTGTGTTAAAATTTCCGATACTAGCTCGTCTGCAATGTCTTCTTGGACAGCAATAACCGGTAAAGCCATACAACGTTCGCCTGCACAACCGAAAGATGAATTAATGATGCCCGCCGCGGTACGTTTGATAGGAACATCATCAAGAACTAGGGCATGATTTTTAGCTTCGCATAAGCACTGAACACGTTTTCCGTTTGCTGCTGCTTGTGCGTATATATTACTTCCTATTTCTGTGGATCCTACAAAACTAATTCCTCTTATGTCAGGGTGTGATAAAAGAAGGTTTGCTTCTTTTCGAGAACATGTTATTATATTAACTACCCCTTTAGGTAAACCGGCTTGACTTAAGAGCTCGGCTATTCTGAGAGATGTCATCGGTGTCATACTTGCTGCTTTAAGCACAAGTGTATTGCCTGTGGCTATACACATAGGCATCATCCATCCCATTGGGATCATTGCCGGAAAGTTAAAGGGAACTATCCCTCCAAAAACACCTATTGGCTCTCTGTATAAAGTAGAATCGAAGCCAGGAGTAACATTCATTAAAGACTCTCCCATCATAAGTGAAGGGGCTCCGCATGCTACTTCAACAGGTTCCTTTACTTTTAAAACTTCTCCTTCTGCTTCTTCCCAATTTTTGCCGTTTTCTCTGCATATCATATAAGTAAGTTCATCCATATGCTCTATCAGTAAATCTCTAAACTTATATAAAACTTCAACTCTTCGAGCACATGGCGTATCTGACCACTTAGGAAATGCAGCTTTTGCAGCAGCAATAGCAGTTTCTACTTCATCAACTGTGCAGCAAGGAGCTTGCGCAATAACTTCACCAATGCTTGGATCATAGACATCCATATATTTACTTGTCTTACTAGTAATATACTCTCCGTTTATAAATGGTTTTAGTATTTCAATACCCATATTAATCCTCCTCGTATAATAATAGTCTCTCGGAATACTCCGAGTTTGTCGGTGCAAGGTTTTAACTTAGCACCCTTTTTCAACATCCTCCTATTTTACAATAGGATTTTTTATTTAAATGCAGGTTATTCTTAAATTTCCTGCATTATTTTTTTGCTAAATTCCAAAAAACACTTGACTTTTTGGAAACACCCCAATAATTGATTTGAAGGGACCTTTTCCCTTACTAATTGTGATGGGAGTGTTTTTATGAAACCTGTTTTTGTTACTCATGAAGCTTACCAAGATTTCGTTTTAACTCAATTAAAAAAACATTATTCTAATGGCATCCTTACTCTTGTTGCTAAGGATTGGCCTGTTATCACCAAGTTATGGATTACTGATATTTCTTATATCACTACTTTGCTTAGTGATACTTATTCTGACAAAGGTCCTCTACCTCGTGATCCTGCTTCTATGCTAAGATCTTATCTTCTTTTCCTATTTACTAATCCAACCATTGGGATTACTAAATGGGTGGACGAGTTACATCGTGTTCCTCTCTATGCCATTTTAAGTGGCTTTGAGCCTGGTGATATTCCTGGTGTTGGAACCTTTTATGACTTCTTTGCTCGTTTATGGGGACTTGATTTTGATAATGTTAAGCCCAAATCTAAACGAAAACGTAAAGTCACGAAAAAGAAGAAACCTAAAAAAGGAGAAAAACTAGCTCCTAAAAATCCTGGTATTGTTGAAAAATTGATAAATCGCTTCCTTCGTTATGGTTCCAAGAAAAAGCTTTTACCAGGGGATCGCTTATTTGAGTTCTTTCAGTCGCAAATTCTTGATGTATCTGCTAAATTAGGTCTTCTTGGTAATCTTGATTCTCTTAGTGTTGCTGGCGATGGCACTCCCATAGAAACTGCCAGATATCCCAGGAGTAAACCTTCTTGTAAGTGTTATGCCCAAGGTATTACGAAGTGTAATCATCCTCGTTTGTATTCCCAGCCAGACTGCGATTCTGGATGGGATAGTTCTAGAGAGAAATTTTACAACGGTTACACTCTATACATGATATCTGCTTGCGATAGCGAGTATGACTTACCATTGTATCCAAGACTTCAACCTGCTTCTAGACATGATTCTGTTAGTCTTGTAACTAGTTCGATTGAATTCTCACAACGTTTCACCTTAGGCACAGTTAACAAATTCCTGCTTGATGCTGCTCATGATGCTGAAGCTATTTATTTATTATTAGAGCATCAAGGAATAGAGCCATTTATTGATTTGAATCTTAGAACTAAGAAAAATTTTAGTTCTGAGAGTGATATTCAAATTTCGCCTAAAGGTATTCCTATCTGCCCTACTGGCAAAGAAATGAAACCTAATGGCTATGATAAATCTCAAAATCGTCAAAAATGGAGATGTCCTCTTGCAACAGGTGCTAAGAATACTTGTAAAAAGCCCTGTTCCACTGCTAAATATGGACGTACATTTCATACTTTTTCTAAAGATAATCTAAGACTTTTCCCAAGAACTGCTCGTTCATCGGAAAAGTGGAAGCTTACCTATAAACGCCGTACTTCTATTGAACGGTCTAATAAAAGAGAAAAGGTTGATTATCAACTAGAAGCTGGTCGTCATCGTTCTACTAAGATGTGGTACATCCGTGTTTACTGCATTATGATGTGTCAACATATTGATGCTTGGTACAGCGTTAAAAAAGATACTTTAAAGCTCTCGAAAGTAATATTTAATTAAATAGTCTAACATCATTTTTAAAAAGTTCTTGATGATAGGCTTGTTTGCTATGCCATTTTTTAAAGATTGCATTTAGTGTTAAATATTATCCTTAAAATTTAGTTGCTTTTTAGTCCACTTGCAATATTTTAATCATTGGACATCATTTAATTCCGAGAGGCTATAATAATTCGCTTATTGGACTCTTTTTACCAGGCTTTTTTATACAACTCAATTATAGTTTCCTCATTTACGTTTCTTGCATTATTCCCAGGACTACCACTTACTATAGCATCATGAGCCATTTTTGAAATATATTTTTCGAATTCATCTTTATTTATGCCTAATCCTTCAATAGATGGGATCTCGATATCTTTGCATAAGCGTTTCATTGCTTCATATGCTTTATAGGCAGCATCTAATGTGCTAAGACCGTCTAAGTTTTCACCCATAGCAAAGGCTATATCTGCAAACTTCTCGGGATTTGCTATATAAGTAAATTCTGCCCACACAGGTAAAAGGACAGCATTTGATATACCATGCGGAACATGGAATATCGCGCCGATGCATCTTGACATTCCATGAATAAGCGTAACTGAAGCATTGGAAAAAGCTAAACCGGCTTGTGTTGCAGCTAACATCATATTCGTTCTTGCTTCAAGATTATTACCGTTGCACCAAGCTTGCCTTAAATTTTCAGAAATTAACTTGATTGCTGAAATTGCCAACGTGTCAGTTAATGGCTGTGATTTTTTTGAAGTGTACGCTTCCGCCGCATGGCAAAATGCATCGATTCCAGTAGCAGCAGTTGTTTTAGGAGGGACTGACAACGTAAACATAGGATCTGATATAGAAATGGTAGGAACTATATGTGAGTCCCCTATTAGCATTTTAACATCGTTTTTTGTATCAGCAATTATTGTGAATTTAGTTACTTCAGAACCTGTGCCAGCAGTTGTAGCAATTGCAATCAAAGGTGGTAATGGGTTTTTTACCTTATCCGCGCCCATATAATCAGAAATTTTACCACCATTCGTTGCTAAAATACCTATAGCTTTTGCAGTATCGATAGGGCTTCCTCCTCCCAGCCCTAAAAGAAAATCGCAGTTACTTTCTTTATATACTTTTAATCCCTTTTCAACATCAATATCTCGGGGCTCGCCGCTTACATCAGGCAAAATTACAGAATCCACCCCTGCTTCTTCTAGCAATTTTCTTACCTTCTCGACATATCCTGCTTGCTGCATTACTTTATCCGTAACAAACAGAACTTTCTTTTTTCCTAGTTTCTTTACTTCACTGCTGAGTGCATTTATGCTATTCTGGCCAAAAAGCAATGTTTGGGGCATATGCATCTCTGCATTTCTATAAAAATACATTTGTAGCAACCTCCTAAATAAAATTATTTCACTAAAAATTTAATATACAATTTTTTATGCATTTTAAATCTTATTTAAAACCATGGAAGAGCTCTCATTACAATAATAACTATGGTAGTACATAAAGCCATTGATAATACATTTGCATTTGTTGAATGAATATGCTCTGGAAGCTTTTCTGCAAAGAACTCTGCCACAGGTGCACCGATGATGCCTCCAAGAACACCTGCAAATACCGCTACAGGGATAGATGCTCCAAATATTAATACACATGCTGGAGCTACACTAACTACTGGTACATAAGTTGCGTACCACCCTTTTTCATAATATTTATACAAATATAGAAAAACTCCTACGCCTCCACCTATAAATTGCGAGAGAATAATTGCAGGAAGAGCACCTGAACCTCCAGCTCCATGCCCACAATTTAAGATCCAGTCAGCACAAGCACCAATAATCGCAAATATTCCAACTACTTCATTTCCATAAAATTGAGGTTCTGAAATATCAGCCAAAACTCTTCTTACTGTCCACGCTGGTCTTAACATTCGTTGCAATTTTTCTTCTTCAGACAAATTCTCATCCTTTGTAACTGGGCTAAAATCAATTTTTTTCATCCATGGAAGCATTTTACAGACTTGGCATATTACAATACCCGTAATAGCCATTGTTACGACATTCCCTACAGTCGCAGGAAGATCTACTAAAGGCAGTATTTTGCACATAATCCAAAAAGCTGTGGGAAAGCATATCAATCCTCCTAAAATCGAAACAGTAAATAAAGCTTTGTAATTTGGACCATACAAAAGCATAATAGACGGCGGAACGCCGACTACTGTAATAAATGTGGGAAGCCATGTAAAATTACCACTATCGAAAAATGATGTATAATTTAGAACAAATATAGCAAAAGATAACGATATCACTTGTGATGCAAAAACCCATGGCCAGAGATTGGTTCCATAGCAAATATCGAATCCTGCTAATGGAGATTTTTTTACACTTAGCAACCATGCTACAAAACCTCCAAAAATAATACCTATAGAAGCTAAAAAACCAGCATAAAACTGAGGTTCAGAAAAGTCTTTAATAAACCATATGAATTTATAAAACAAATTACTATTTGCATTTTTTACTATTACATCATAAGGAAGCCATTGGCTAGTAATATGTATGCTATTTAACGCAAAGTAAAAAGCAAATCCAATCACAATAGTGTAAATTAAACCAAGTATCGATCCAGTTTTCTTTGTTAAAAGAATCGACTTATTATCAGACATATCAAATCCCCCTTTAGATTAAACAGATAGTGCTTTTTAAAAAAAGCAGGGCGGACTTGCATAGCAAATTTGCCAAATCTGCCCCGCAACATTGATTATAATATTCTTTTAGATATTTTTAAGTTTATCTATTTAAAAAGTTTTAATACAGGAGGATTATCATCCACTATTATGTTATACCAAATGGGCTGGCGCATTAATACAAGGTCTTTTCGGCGCACTACATTTGTTGGGTAAACTGTATTCAAGTTGGATGTATCAATTTTTAATGTTCCTATTGCCTCTTCACTTTCTGGTAAAATTACTTCTTTGCGTGGAAAAGCAAATGTATCAGGTCCAAAAATGCCACTTCTTCCAAAAGCTGCTTTGCCAATATAATTTGCAAATGCTAAATAAGTATTATTTTCCCCTGCTCTGACTCTCCATAAATGCCAGTGTATAGTGTTATATCCACGAGGAATCGGATAGTTATGAGCTGCAGTTGTTTCTTTGAGCCCATAAGGCTTCGGCGTATTTACAGCAGAGGGACAACAAATGAGGTCGACTCCTTTTAGAGCAAGACAACGACCTGCTTCAGGAAACATTACATCATGGCCTATCAAAATCCCGACTCGGCCTATGGGGATATTGAAGTATGGCAATCCTAAATTTCCGCGCGTTGCCCAATTAATATCATGTTCGCAAAGATGAAGTTTACGATATTTACCAACGAGGCCTTCAGGACCTGTTAGTATTGCTGTATTGTAAAGTTGCTCCTCGTCTTTTTCGATAAGGCCTGCAACAATATAAACATTATTCTTCATCGAAATATCAATAAGATAATTCGTAAATGGCCCAGGCACAGATTCCGCTACTACTTCTGCTTCTTCCTTAGAATTTATTATGCCTGTTAATGTAAGTTCAGGAAAAACTATAAGTTCACTACCAGAGGAAACTGCTTGATATATTTTATTTGTTATCAATTCAGTATTTGATTTTTTATCCCCAGATAATGGGGACATTTGGGCAACAGCTATTGTAGATTGCTTTCCTGGAGGAAGTGGATCGTAGCCATACAAAGAATGAAAATCTAATGGATTCCAAAGATAAGTATGTGACATAATCGTCATATATTCTTTTGGCAAACGTTCAGTAAACTTATTACCTCCATTTTCAAAATTTTTTCTTCTGGCCTTAGCTATATCAACTTCACCATAACAAATTATATCTCCTTCATCAACATAAGATTGAATAGTTCCATTAGGTTCTATTATACAGCTTCCTCCACTTGCCTGAACCGTCCGCTCTAGCCCCCATCTGTTCCCTTCAATCACATAACATCCATTATCAAACGCTCGAGTAATCCAATAAGGGGCAGGTGTTTTTTCTGCAAGCCAGTTACTACAGTGGCATATTATATCTGCACTTCGAAGGCCTTCAATTCTGGCAGTTTCAATGAAATGAATGTCCATACAAATTAGCATACCTATATTGCCAATTGGAGTTTCGTACACTTGATGGTCTAAATCACCCTGCTTTGCCCATTTTGGTTCTGAAATGTACAAATGGGACTTTCTATGGGTTCCTATAACACCTTCTGGCCCAATAAGAGCTGTTGAATTATAGTAGATGTCCGTTTTTGCATCCACCTCAGGCATCCCTACAACGATCCAGCAATTGTATTTTTTTGAGATTTCCACAAAGGCATCTGTTGTAGGTCCTGGTATAGTTTCAACAAAAGGTTTTATTTCTTCTCTGCTATACCAGCAATAACCAGTCGTTCCCATTTCTGGGAGAACAATCAATTTTGCATTATTCGCAGCCGCTTCTTCTGTCAATTTAAGTAATTTATTAATATTATTTTCTTTATCAAACATAGTAGGATTAAAATTAATTGCCGCTACTTTATATTTCGGTATGGGAGGCATTTCAGTTCCCCCAATTTTCCCATAATACATAAATAATCTCCTCCGTTTGGTTTTTGTATTTTTTTATAATAGATGCTGTACAATTTTATTTCTAGCCCAAAAATATCCCCTCCTTTTCTAATTCAGCATACTATGTTGTCGTTGGTAAAGAGTTTGTAATTTAAATATTATGAAATAATCCTGATCTTTATGCATCCAATGTTAATTTTTCTAAAATAACTATATAGCAAAAATTATGCCACTATTGCATTAGCTACTTAATGCCTGTTAATTCAAGGCTTTGTTTAAATTATATTTTTTAATATGTTATAATAATATACATTATTTTGATATTTAAGTATTGATTTCTCTTCTAAATAGCAAAAAGCATACAGTGTTATAAATATATACACACTGTATGCTTTTTATACAACACATGTTAAATTTTAAAAAATTTTTTATACTAATTTAAAAATAACTCTGAAAAAGTTTTTTACCTATTTTTTCGAATAACTCTTTTTATAATGGATAAAGAAAATGATTCCGCCCCAAACTCCGTAGAAATTGAAAATGACAGCTTCAAATTACTCTGATAGAATATAGTTGTTAACAAATACACGATCAGAATAACAAAAAGGAGCTGTCATAATGAAAGTATATCAGGAAAACAAAGAGTCCGTCAATGGAAGCATCCAAATAATTAATAGCACAATCCTGTATGAAAAGGCCAGGTATGGGTTAATGGAGCTTTCAATGTCACTAGACCTGGAGGTCATGCGCATGATGCTGTAAGAAGACGTAGAGCAGTACGCCGGCCCCAAAGGAAAGCATAATAAAAACGAACGCATCGGTTATCGCCACGGCACATAAAAGACCACAGTGGTCATGGGCGGTAAGAAAGTAAGAGTAGATCGCTCCAGAGTCAGATCTGTAGACGGTAGCAGTGAATTACCCCTGGAAACTCTCCACCTGTTCCAAACAGAAGATCCACTAAACAAGGCTATCATGGCAAAATTACTTTCAGGGGTAAGCACCAGAAAATACATACGTACTGTTGATGGAGACAATGCTGATGCGATATGCACCAGTAAAAGCGAAGTTAGCCGACGGTTCATTGAAGGCATGGACACCCTCATGCAGGAATTCTTTACACGACCTATTGACCAAGACTATCCTGTCATAATGATCGATGGCCTTGAACTTGGCAAAATGACCATACTAGCTGCCATGGGTATCGATGACGACGGGAAAAAGCGCATCTTAGGGATAGCTGAAGGCATCTCAAAAATAGCACCGTCGCCAAGGCTTTACTTGAAGACCTTATCCATAGAGGGTTAGATATCCTTTACCCAAGACTTTATGTAATAGACGGAGGGAAAGCCCTCCACAAAGCCATAACAGACACCTTCGGCAATAAGGCTTATTCAGCGTTGCCAAGTGCACAAGAGACGAAATGTGCTCTCTTACCTACCGGAATCTGAGCAGGCCAATATATCCATGTCTATGACACTGGCCTACAGGGAATTCGAGTATGAGGCAGCAAAAAGCGAACTAATGGATATTGCAGGCAAGCAGAAATCGGTATCCCAAAGCGGCGGCAAGCCTTTTAGAAGGGCTGGAGGAGACATTGACAGTGCACCGGCTCAAAATTCCCGGTCTGCTTCGCGAGACACTTTGCAGCACAAACCCGATGGAATCTGCTAACTCTGCTTGTCGAGGTATCATCCGCAGGGTTTCAAACTTCAAGGACGGAGAAATGGCACTTAGACACGCAGCAGCCGGTTTCATGGAAGCAGAGCGTGGGTTTAGAAGAATCAAAGGTTATCGTCAATTGGCTATACTCACCTTTATGCTATCGAGCCATGCCGCCGACACCTTGGAAGTCATAACTGCATAAATCATAACAATCAGAAGATATTTGGAGCAATTCTATGTAGGGTAAATTCCACGGAGCTGGGGAGACGTTGTTCGGGCCTTTAGCACTTCATTAAGGTTATTTATAAGGGTTCCATCTATATCAAAAATGTATGTTTCTATTTTTTTATTACTCATCTCTTCCGCTTATTTTTGTAAATGTATATTCAATTATATTATCTTCTTTTGAGAGAGGATATATTTCTTTATTAAGAAGAACAAAAATGTTATTTTGAGTAATAATATTATCTAAAATGATCTGTATGTTTTTATGAGAATTTTTTATACTTATTTTAATAATTCCTCCTTCCTTTATATTATTAATTAAAAAACTTACGGTAATGTAGGGAAATTGAACATATTGTAAAACTTGAAATATGCAAATTAAGTCATAATTATTATCTTTTAGCAAAAGAGAAGGATCTGAAAAAAATCTTAGGTTTTTCTTTTTAAATATTTCTTTTGCAAAAGCAATTTTCTTCACATCTATATCAAATCCATCCACTGATTTCGCGTTTAAGCATAATAAATAGCTTCCCCAACCATATCCGGTTCCATAATCTAGTACTGTTCTCCCCTTGCTCAAAGGAGAGATTCTTATATAAGATGAAAACATTGCATTTAAAAAATTATCTTTTGCAATGGTGTTTATTAATTCTTTATATGTAATATCTCTCATTTTTTAGCCTCCACTTTGAGGTTTAAGGTATTATTTTCTTCCCTAATTATCTATCATTAATTTGCTATTACAATAGTTTTTGACCTTCTATTGATCATAACTAATCCATAGAAGGTCAAAATATACCTTTTAAATTTAAAATATCATTTTATTTAAAAAATGACAAAATTTTTGCAATAATTAAGCCAAACGTATTGAAATCAATTGCTTCATATGCAGCATTTTTGACAACTAAAATACCTGTATATGGGAATGTTAATGCCACACCAAATTGTAATATAAATCCAACTAAGAAGGAACTTAAAATCACATTCTTTATTCCACCACGTGCATTTGCATATACACCCACTAAAGAGCCTTCAAAGAAATTAATTTGCACCCCTGGAATGACTAATGGCGTAAATCCTGTTAATGCCATAACTAAAGTTGCAACAATGGAACCCAAAAGATGAAGTAAGAACCCAATCATAACTGATGTTCCTGCATATGGGTATACAGTTGGATAATCTAATCCTAGTTTTGCATTTGGTAATAAGCTCTCGGAAATTCCTTGAAATGCCGGAATAAGCTCTGCTAATAGCGTTCTAACCCCATAAAGAATTACTGCTATTGCTCCGCCAAAACTCAAAGAGGAGCTAAGAAGATACAAGATCCAAGGCGTATCTCCTGCTAGTTTCTGCACATACCCAAATCCTGCAATCGCTGCGAAGACAATATTTACTAGAAACATAATTACAATCATAGCAACAATATTATCTTTCAGCCAGTTAAGTGATTCTGGAAGTTCCAGATCTTCAGCAGATTTGCTATCCTTTTTAAATAGCTTACCTAAAGTTCCGGCAAGTATTATGCCAAACACGCTTGGAACAAAGTTGGCGTGTTCCGTTGTAATATTATCTCTTATATAATAATAAGAAATCCCTGTAGCAATCCAAAAATATATGCCTGATATGATGCCTCCAACCGCAAGTAAGCTCACACCCGAAAATCCTATAGCATTCAATACAACTACGATAAAACCACACCAGAATAATTGGAGATGTACTGTTAAAGCAAGAAAATTATATCTTGTAAACTTTGCTAAAAGTATGTTTAATACAAATCCTATAATAAAAGTCAAAGCTATTTCTGTCCCAAATTTAGTCATAGACTCGCCAAAAGCTGGCCAGTAAAGAGGAACTACTCCTTCTACTCCCAAACCTTTTCTTATCATTTTGGTAAGAGGCTCCAAAGCAGGACTTATAATATTTGCACCTGCCATCAAGATTACATATCCCATCATAGTTTTGACAGTACCAAGTAATACATCTGTCCATTTAGATTTAAGAAATATTAGCCCTAGGAGAGCTACAATACCTAATACGATTGTAGGGTCCCCTAATACCTTTACAATGATAGTTAAGAACGTTTCCATAAAATGTTCCTCCTCTTATAATAAATTACAGATAAGCTTATTTTTTCTGCCAAATATTCTTATTAAAGCTTGCATTTATTTACAAATTTTTTAAGTTAATATGTGAATTAAAAAATCCAAACCAATTGAAAAACTAATTGTAAATTTTATTTTTCTAATAAAACAGCATAAAGAAATTTATTTTTCTTGCTTATTTGGCAATAGTTTTATTTTTAGAAGTTGGGAGCACATTTGAATAACTTTAGCTTAGACAAATAATATACAATAACTCTCCTCTTATTTATGCCATGCTGCAGTAGGGGTTTGAGTAACCCACATACCTCCGTCTACGCCTAGTGTTTGACCAGTTATATAGCTTGCCTGTTCTGAACAATAAAATTTAACTACATTAAAGATATCTTTTGGCTCAGCAAATCTGCGGAGTGCAATTTGCTGGAGCTTTGATTCTGCTCTGTGTTCTATTATATCCGCGGCCATTGGGGTATTAATTACGCCAGGTGCATAAGCATTTACTCTAATATGATAAGGCGCTAATTCCGCTGCCCACACTCTAGTTAAAACAATGATGCCTGCTTTAGCTGCCCCATATGCCCCTGATCCAGTGTTAGGAAAAGTAGCAAGAATAGAAGATACATTGACAATATTGCCACCTTTTTCCTTCATGTAAGGGATTGCTGCACGCGTACAATACACGGGCCCCAGTAGATTCACTCCAATCATTAGATTCAGATGTTCATCTGTAGATTCTTCAATTGTTGACTTTTGTAAGACCCCTGCATTATTTATTAGTATATCTATGTTCCCATATAGGTTTCCAATATTTTTAATAGCATTATCAACTTGGAAACTATTACTAACATCAGCTATATAAGTAGTAAATCTTTTTTTATCAGGTTTAATTTCTTTAACCAAACTACTTATTGTTTCCTCTTTAATATCTAAGATATTTACGTTTGCACCTTCTTCATAAAAACACGTAGCAATTTTCTTTCCTGCTCCCTGAGCTCCACCAGTAACTACTACAACTTTATCTTTAAATTCATTCATTCGTTTTTTTCCTTTCTTCCTTAAAATTTATCATTATTAATTCCATTCCTTTTGCTTCGCTCAAGGCACAAAACATAATGAAAAGGTGCCTCTAGGCGATATTTGTTTTATAATTAGCCCATATGGGCTTCGGTAAACTACAAATCACAAGGAGACAAGTGAACTGTCCAACTTGTCAGATGACCGCATTGTTATATGTGTAGTCCTCCTTTCAAGCACAAATAAGTGTGTCTTCAAGCACGTAACCTTATCTTTGTTTAAACAATCTCGTTTAAATTTTAGGCGTTCAATCGATGCCGTATCTCCTATATTTTTTATGAACTATCCAGTTCGTAAAGGAATCCATATGGCTTTAAAAATCGTGTACAAAATCTGCTGTAAATTGATGTTCACAAAACTTTTGTTGCAGCCTGCATCGCTCCACTAACAAGCAAGTTGTTACCACCTACAAGGGCCATCGCTTTTCTACCTACACGAAAGGTTTGAAAGAATTGTTACAACGGCTGCTTGAAGCTGATTGCAAGGATGTGTATATGGAGTCCACGGGTAAATACTGGATTCCAGTGTACAACGTCTTGGAAAAAGACTGTTCAATTGTTCTATCACATCTAAAGTATGTTAAGGTTATCCGCGGTAAAAAGACTGACAAGAAAGATGCTAAATGGATTGCTGGCCTGTTTAAGTATAATCTCGTTGCTGGCAGCTTTATGCCAGCTATGTGACCTTATGCGCTATCGTTACAAGCTAACCTGCTTTATGTCCATTGAGGATTTGGAATCCCGGAAAACAGAGTTAAGAGAACTAATTCTTGCGCTCAGCGTTCCCTATCAGTAAAACTTGGCCTAATCCTAACCGCTCCATCTTTTAAAAACATCTTTTCTGCGATTGCTGTGATCTCAGAAATCGGTGTCAATATGGAATCTTTTCCTTCGGCGAAACACTTGTGTTCTTAGGCAGGCCTTACGCCTGCCAACAACGAAAGTGCAGGGAAGAAAAATCTGTCCGGGTTTCCAAAGCCGGATGCTACATTAAGCAACTTTTAGTGCAATGCGCTAATTCTGTGGTAAGAAGCGAAAGGCACCTTGAAATCCATAACCGCTACCTCCGTTTAAGGAAACGTCGTGGTCACAAGAAGGCAATCATTACAATAGCAAGAATGCTTCTAACGGCATTATACAACATGTTGAAGAAAAATGAACCATACAATGCTGAACTTTACAAAAACTCTCATATTATTCCTGTCAATTGTGAGATTACCGTGGGAAAGCTATACAATTAGCAAAATTCCAAGGTTATAGAATTAAGTCAGCTATTGAATAACCTTAACTTTATTTAATATTAAATTTTTGGCCAGCGAAAGGTGGCCTATTTAGTATACCCTCTAATCTTGCTAAGTGAATTTTTAATATTTTTCAACTTTTTTCTTCTAGAATATTAGCTGATTTTAGATATTGCTTTAGTTTTTCGCTTATTTCTCTCTTATCTACAAAGCTGTCAAGCACAATAACAGGTTTATTTATATCTTTCACTAAATTTGCTAATTCTTTTCCTATAATAATTAAATCAGCCTCTCGTGCAGCCCCTTTTCCAGTAGTTACGTCACTTACCTCAACTTTTGCTGGAACTTTTAATTCTTTCAAAATCTTCTCAGTATTAATTTTTAGAATAACACTACTACCCATGCCGCATCCGCAAATAGTTACTATTTTCAGCATATTGACTTTCACCCTCCCTCTATGATCTTTTATTTTCTTTGTATTTCTCACTCATTCTTAGAATTTCACTAAGACAGCAGTTGAGCATTCATGGGCAATTTGGAATAATATATCATCTCTGTTTATATATGGAAACTGTAAGGTAGTCATAATTAAGGTTGTGTTTAGCTTCCATATTATGGCACTAGGGAATCCACTCTATCTCAGGGGCGAAACCTCCCATGTCTCACTGGCTCGTAGCCTAAATTCCTTCGTTCTGCCTGCCCATGAGGTGGACGTCAGCCAAGCTCCTTTGCTGGGTCTGTGCCCTTATGGTGATTATTCCTGCTGACTTATCCGGCTCACAATTATCAAGGTTCAATTCTAATCTTGAGATATGAATCTATATGATTTAATCTTTTTGTAGCAATAGTTTATGCTGCTTGGGTCGCATCTTTAAGCCTGTGTATATCTTGAAGCATCTTCTCGGGATTATACTCAATGTCTTTTGTCATTACTGCGTAAAATATTCTAATGAGTTTTCCGCATAAGGCTGTGATTGACTGTATCTTTTTTAATGGGTTTATAGATCTGGTTGTATAGTATTTATGGAGTTGTTTGAATTCCTGATTCTTTGCAACTAACGGGAGCATTGCCCTAAACAGTAAGGCTCTCAACCGTTTTCTGCCGCGTTTACTGATTGTGGTTTGCCCTTTATGCTCTCCCGAACTATTTTCTCGCAGGTTAAGCCCTGCAAGTTTTTGTATTTGTTTGGGGTGGCTGAAACGGCTTCGGTTTTTAATTGCCCATATTTTTTGTAGCTGGGTTTCTCTTATCTCATAGGCTTTTCGCATTTCAGCATATATGCCTGTGGAAAAGTATGGTATCAGGTGAACTAGTAATGGCCTATGGGTTCCATCCCAACGATAATTTTATCTTTCCCTGCCTCTATGGCGGTCTTTTTTGCCCATTCATGGAATTATTTAAATCCTCTTTTGTCTGTTCTAAAACCTATTAATTTGCCATACTCTATGCCTCTCCAATCAAAGGCTCGGGCATAGTGTTTTTTCTTTGCGATATCAACTCCGATGATTAATGTTGTTTCTGTTACTTGCGATATTTTGTAGTTTTGTGTATACTTCATATTGAAGGGCCTCCTGTAAATTTTGATTTGTGGCTTTGTAAACTCACATTTCAAATTTTACTTCAAGGCTCTTCTTTTTTCAAAGGTCATTTTATTTCATTACAGGAATGCTCCTGAAATTAATATAGTCTCTCGGCATTCGCCGAATCAGATGGCACAAAGCTTTAATTGAACCATCCTTATTGATTTCCTCCTATTTTTCGGTAGGGGGATTTCCTTTTGATAAGCATCTAACTGGAAATTCACATCTAAAATTTGTTGAGAAATATGTCAAAAGTACTTGACCTTTTCAAAACACCCCCCAAAATCGATTTGGAAGGAATTATTTCCCTTACTAACGGCAAGTAGGATACTTGTTTTGAAACCTGTTATTATCCCGCATGAAACTTACTAAGAGTTTGTCATCAACCAACTGCGAGAACATTTTACCGGCGGACTGCTGGTCCTTGGCGATAAGGACTGGCCCTTATCGCCAAACTGTGGATCACGGACGTGTCTGTCTAGCATAACTACGTTATTACAAGCTGGTTACGGCCTCAGAGGCCCCGCTCCCCGCGATTCTGCCTCCATGTTTCGGCCGTTTTGCTCTTTTTACTGACCAAGAGGAATATCGGTATTACCGCTTGGGTAGATGAGCTGTACCGTGTTCCCCTTTATGCCATTCTCAGCGGTTTTGTACCTGGTGATGTTCCCGGCGTTAGTACATTTTATGATTTCTTTGATCGTCTTTGGGCTACCAGCGGTGACAATTTCAAACCCAGAAAGAAAAAACGTAAGCGTAAACGTAAACCCAAGAAGGGCAAGAAGGGTAAAAAAGCTCCCGCCACTATTCCTGGCCGTTAAAAGCTTAGTCGAATGGATGGTGCGCCATTTGACTAAGTAAAGGGATTTGCCTACGAATCACTTGTTCCTCTTCTTCAAGTCTCAATTCCTAGCGGCTTCGGCAAGGTTTGGTTTGCTCGAAGATATGGGTTCGCTCGGCGTCGCCGGTGACGGCACTCCTGTTACCACCTCAGTCTGTCCCCGCAACAAATCAACTTGTGATTGTTATGCCCAAGGCCTTGTAAAGTACAACCATCCCCGTATTTATTGACAACCCGACTGCAATGTTGACTAGGGCAGCGCACAGGGACGATATTTTAGCGGATACCGCCTGCCTCAACCAAGTCTATATGACTTACCGTTGTATCTACGTCTGCACCCTGCTTCCCGACACGATGCTGTAAGCTTTGTCGTCAGTTTGGTTGAGTTTTCGCAGCGTTTCCTTGGGCATGATATACAAGATCCTGCTTGATGTCGTCCATGACCCGGCCCATCTATGACCTCCTGCTCCATCAGCATATTGAACCTTTTATTGATCTTAATGCACGTAGCACGAAGAACCTTAAAGCCGATGCTAATATTTAGATTTTCTCCGAGGGCATCCAGGTTTGTTCCTGCGGCAAGAAGATGAAGCATGACGGCTTCGACCGCCAAATACGGAAGAACGTTTCACACCTATAGTAAGGATAATCCCCTGTCTCCAAAAAGCCAAGAGGTTTAAAAAAGGAACCTCGTTTATAAACAGCGTACCACCGTCGAGCGAACCAATAAACGAGAGAAGATTGATTACAGGCTGGAATCCAGCCGGCACCGTTCTACTAAGATGTGGTACATCCGTATTTACGGCATCATGATATACCAGCACATGGATGTTTGGTATGTCCATTTAAAAGAAGATCTAAAGAACCTAAAACAACTTATCTTCCCACAGGCTGATCAACTTAATCTTAAAACTTACTTTTTAAATCGAGGCCGTTAGGCTTTTTGGGCATGCCCTTTTTTAAGAGCGACTAAGGAAGGGACAAGTCTCTTGAGCCCCTAACTTCATAATTTCCGGTTGTTTTTATCTGTTTTTAGCAATTACCCCTTTTCTATTCCGAGAGGCTATTAATAAATAATTCATATGATCGTTCTTGCTTTCTCTTTAACAATGTTACATTTTTCTTCAGATTTCTCTGTGCTTTTTAATCTTTTAGTCCATTAATAATTTCAATTCCTGAGCTTGTGCCAATTCTAGTAGCACCTGCTTCAATCATTGTTAATGCCTCTTGTGTCGTCTTTATACCACCAGCAGCTTTTAATCCTGTCGTGGGTTTAATTACTTTTTTTATTAGTTTTACATCTTCAATAGATGTAGATCTTGGAAGCATTGCGCTAAAACCTGTAGATGTTTTTACAAAATCAACATAACATTTTTCTGATATTTCGCAAGCTTTAATAATCTGCTGTTCAGTAAGTAAAGGTGTTTCAATAATTAATTTAGATATGATATCCTGTTCATGGCATTTTCCAACTACACCCGAAATTTCTTCTTCTACAATTTCATACATCTCTGATTTAAAAGCACAAACATTCATAACAAGATCAATTTCTTCTGCTCCCATTTTTATTGCTTCTTCGGCTTCTTTTATTTTGACATTAGGTACATCCATTCCAAGAGGAAAACTAATTACGGTACATACTTTTGTGTTTGAACCCTTTAAAATTTCTGCTGCACAGCTTACCATGTTGGGTAAAATGCATACACTTGCAAAACTATTTGCTTTTGCCTCTTTACAAAAATTAGAAATATAATCTTCGGTCATACCTGGCTTTAAATTTGTCTGGTCAATATATCGTGCTAATTCAGTTCTATTCATTGCCTATCCCCCCATCATCATTAAAACTATCTACTATATTAAAAGCAGAACTTGTAGCAATTCTATCTGCGCCTGCTTCTATCATAGTAATTGCATCTTCTTTTGTCCTCACGCCCCCAGATGCCATTACCTTTAAAGAATTTCCGTATCTATCCTTCACTAACTTTACCTGTTCAGGTGTTGTTACAAAACCATAGCCTGTATTAGTCTTCATAAACGGTATGCCAAGCTCTAATGCGATTTCGCATGCCCTAATTTGCTCATCGGCTGACAAAAGACTTGCAAAATAAATAAGTTTACAAATCCTGCCTTCCATGATATCAACAAAAGGTTTTAATTCTTCTTTTACGTAATTATATTTGTGAGATTTAAAAGCACTAATGTCCATGGAAATGTCTAATTCATCCGCACCATCTTTTAAGGCTTGTTGTGCTTGGTACAATTTAGCTTCATGCGTCATACCACCAAGCGGATAAGAAATTACGCTAACTAATTTTTTCCCTTTACCATGTAAGGTATCCGCATTATATCTAATAAAAAATGGTTCGGTTAAAGTTGCTGCAAAATTATAATTAAGTGTTTTTTTTACAAATTTATCTACTTGGTTTAGGGTTGGTGCAGGAGTTGCTCCCAATGAAGCATCAATGATGCTTTCTACATCTTTCTTAGTTATATTCACATTTTTTCCTCCTATGTGTTATTTTTATTTTACTTACATTACATCTAATTTAGACGACTTTATAATAAATTATTTATATACTTATTAGTTCTAACACCTCCTTAATATTATTACACGTTAAAAGCTTTTCAATATTTTCTTTGCTATCTAGAAAATCTGAAAGCTCTGATAATGCTTTTATGTGATTAGTATTATCAGCAGCTCCTAAGGATACCACTATCCTCACAGGATCATTAGTTGCATTACCAAACTCCACCGGCTCTTTTAATGTTACTAAGCTCATACAAACTTTTTTCACTCCATCTTCCGGACGGGCGTGAGGCATTGCTATACCGGGAGCGATGACAATATAGGGACCAAGTTCTTTGACGTTTTTTATCATTGCATCAACATACCTGGGTTCTGCAAAACCTTCTCTTACTAAAACCTCACCTCCTTTTCTGATTGCCTCTTCCCAATTGCTTGCTTCGACATTCAGTTCTATTGTTTTTTCTGTTAATAAATCTTTTAACACTGGCTGGGCAACTCCCTTCGAGCTGTTATAACTTGTAAGATTTAAAAAACTTGATAATTCTCTTACTAATTCCTGCTGATCTTTTATTATGCAGTGTTTATCTATAATCTTAAGAATTTCTTCCAATTGGTTTTGGTTGGTTGCATATTTTGAATATGTCGGTTGAATTTTCGTTAAAAGTCTGTATATTCTTTCTATATCTTTTTCCGGAAGCAGCGGGTTTACTACGATTTCAGGTATATCCTTACTGCCAGTAGGAATTGTTGAAATTATTAAATCTATTCTTTTATTTTTGCTGCTTTCTTCTATCTGGCGGCTTGCAATCGTGTTTACAACATTTATGTTACTAAATTGGCTTTTGATTCTGGAAGACAAAAGTTTTGCTGTGCCTACACCTGTTCCGCAAACTACAACTGCGTTATATACATTGCTGCATGTAGCTTTGTTTCTCTCAACTGCTGCACCTATATGAATTGCAATAAAACCGGCTTCTTCATCAGGAATCTTTTTGCCTATATAGTTTTCCAATGGTTTTAGAGACAGTTGAACCGCCTTAAATATTTCCGGATAATTGCGTTTAATTTCGTGCAAAATTGGATTTTTAAGAGGCAGATTATGTCTGAGACGATAAATAGTAGGCTCTAAGTGTTTTAAAAGACCGTTGTGCAGCTCTATATCGATTGAAAAATCTCTATTTAACTTTTCTCCTATAGTTTTAATAATTTCGTCTGTTAGAATTTGCAGCTGCAACCACTCTTTACTTGAAAATATATCAGCTTCTGTAACTTTTCCGCCTAATAAATGTATTGTGATGTAGCCGATTTCATCATCAGGAATCTTAATATTGTAGCTTCCTTCTAAAAATGCAACCATACTCGAAGCTACTGCAAATTCTTTGGTAAATTTGAGCCGCGACAATTCTTCTTCCGGCATTACTATATTTTTGTTAAGTTGTATACGCTTTATTGCAAGCGCAAGATGAATTACCAAGCCGGAATATGCATTATCGGCAAATGTTGTTTTTAACTGCTTTTCAGCTAGTTGTATCGACTTTTCTATAGGCAAAATATCAAGGTCTTGGAACAACTTTTTTATTTGCTTATCTGCTACTATATTTATTCTTCGATGAATTGGTGTTTTTATAAGGTTTAGTGCCTTCTCGACTTCCATGTTCTCTGATAAAAGGGAAATCACGGCTCTTCTTAAGTCTTGTTCATATCCTTTTACTTTAAGGCCGAAATGCGGCACAGATTCCAGTTGAAGATTATGATGCGCAAGCCATGTTCTTACTAGTTTTAAATCATTTGAAACAGTGCCTCGACTTACCGACAAAACATCTGCGATTTCATCGATTGTTATATAATCTTTTGCCTGAAAAAGTTCTGTAAGTATCATAGTCTGCCGCTCTTTAGGAGTTAATACATAGTTATAGCTTGTAATTCCTTCAAGTAATGTCATAATTTTTTGTTTTTGAGAAGGCGTAGGCGCATATTCGATTCCGGAATTAGGTTTTCTGATTAATTGCGGCAAATCGTTGGCTTTTAAAAAGTCATCTATTTTGTCTAAATCATATCTAATTGTTCTTGAAGATACTTTGAACTTTTTAGCAAGCTCTGAAATTTTAATCGGTTTTTCTGATGATATAATTTGACCAAGCAACTGCGCGCATCGCTCATCTATCAAATTATAACAACCCCTTTCGTTATGCATTATATATCAGCCTTATTGTTATGAAAAGTCTAATATCTTTCAAAGCAATTGTGGCAATTATATACTATGCTTACACTAAATGCTGAAGCGGCATCTGTCAAATTAAAAATTTGTATAATAGCAATTGAGTACAAAAATAAAAGCCCGGAATCGGCTATTTTTTATATAGGATTTCCGGGCTTATCATTTTCGAATGTAAGAGATATAAAATTATACAGCGGTCTGGTCCTTCTCCACTACCACCGAAACACCATCTGGAATTACTGTAATTTTTGCATTATTTCCTTTGAGTTTAAGTGCCTGCTTTATAGCATCTTCTACTGTGTAGGCATGAATCATGTGGCAGTTCTCAATTATTTTAGGATCACACATATCTGTTACAAATATGACAGTATGCTTATCAAGAATCCTTGATAAAATTTGAAATTCCCATTGATCAGGTGCCGTATCTTCCGGAGGCACCTTTGCTAATCTATCCAAAACTTCTCTGGAGCTTTTTGCACTTTTCATGTTGTTATAAAAAGACTCTCCGCCATGACCATCATTACATATGGGCAGTAACCGCACTTTGTGACAAAACTTCGTTCCGATTTCGTTTTTGATAAGGATGATTTGGCTCAACTATCATCCGATCTTTTCAATTATTGCTTTAAGAAATGCCGGCAGGTCATTAGGATTTCTTGATGTTATCAAGTTTCCGTCTACAACTACTTCTGCGTCTATATATTCTGCACCTGCATTTACAATATCGTCCTTTATCGAGAAAAACCCGGTTAATTTTTTGCCCTTCAGATTGCAGCAAGAAGCCATCATCCATGGTCCATGACAAATAGCAGCTATCGGTTTACCCAGTTTATCCATTTCCCTTACAAAATTCAGTGTATCTTTGTTCCTGCGCATATGATCGGGGGAATATCCTCCGGGTATTACAACAGCATCATAATCCTTTGCATTTACTTCCTTAGAAGAATGGGTGCTTTTTTCAGTAAAACCGCTTTTGCTCGTATACGCCTTATCTTTTTCCGAACCGACTAAATGCACTTCATAACCAGCTTCTTTAAGTCGGTAATAAGGGTATATCAATTCCTTCTCATCAAAAAAATTTTCTATAAGGACAGCTACCTTTTTAATTTTAATCACCCCCTGTACAATATAATTTAAATATTGAGCATCAACTGACAAAATTTGCTAAAGCTCTATCTCAAAAGTCATATCCTCATCTGTTATTATATCTATTATTTCTTCTATATCTATTTCTTTAATAATATCTTGGCTAGTTGCTTCTTCGTAAGTTTTTTGCAAAATAGATGCTTCTTTTTCTAAACCTTTTGAATTAAGGTATGAAATATAGTTATTTAAAAACTCACGATTTACAAGTTGTTTTGCAGACTCTAATACAAGTTGACTGTCATCGACAGTCCTCGGCAATTTCATAAAATATTTCTGCATCGATAGAGCGAGAATTTTTTGGATTGCAATAACATGAGTCCATAGCGACATAAAAAAGAAGGACGTAATGCTTACAATCGCATAACACAGCTCTTCATTTTTGTCTTCGTTTTCTTCTAATATATCTGATAACGTCTCTAATATATCCTTATAAACTTCTCCAATTACTTCTTCTTCCTGCAGCACGGCATCTGCGGCAACTAATATCAAGTCGGGGCAGTATAATTTTAAATAAGATAAATCTTCTTCTGCCACCTCATTTATTGCTGATAAAAACTTTAGAAATAAGGTGTAAATTACGTAGAATGGAAATTTAAATTCCACTTCATTATCCAGCAAATAGTCTAAGTCACTTTCGAAATTGTAAAATGCTTTTATACCGACAAATTCTTCAAAAATCGGATATTCCTCAAATAATGGTTTCAGTTGTAAAAAAGGGTCTTCAGAAGAATCTTCAGATTCACTTTCTGCGATTTGATGAAATTTCTCAACAGCCTCTCCCATTTCCTTAAGGCTTATCTGAAAAAGAACATCAAAAAAGGCGGTTTGCCATGGATCTACAAGTCCAAAATTTATCCAGTTAAAAATAGTCTTTAGTTCATCATCAGTAAAAAAACTAGTACGGATTATGGATGCCAGTTTAAGAAGATATTCATCTATAGACAGGTCTTCAAGCACCTCATCAAATAGATCGTCAAAATTATCGGTATCACTTTCCATCAAAACTTTTGCCGGTATTCGGAAAAGCTTTAGCTCTTCTTTACTGCTGACAAGTTCAAATACATCTTCTATTGATTTTTGTATACTATCCAAATCAAGATCGTTTTCTTCCCAAAGCTCAGAGATAATTTTTGTAATTCTTTTAGTATCGACTTCCTCTGCATCTTCTTGCATTTTAAGGCCAAACATGACACTTATCGCATGTATAAAGTCTTTTCCATATTGATTGATATCAAAATCTTTCCCTAACTCTTTTATTAGCTCTGTTTCGATTTTCTCAATCCTTGGAAGACAGCATTTTTTGTACTTTTTGCCACTACCGCAAATACATTCATCATTTCTTTTTATATCAAATACGTTAGGCATTTAGAAACCTCCATATCATTTCAAAAATATTTGTTCGTTCATATTATTCTATCATGTAAATTTGTCCACCGTCTACTTTTAATTTTAATTACTCGTCAAAATCTGGAACGTATTCATCAGAAGCAGCTCCTTCTTCTTGGATATAACCATTTTTAAGTCCGAGCTTAAAAAAATAATCTATTACTTCATCGTATTCTTTTTTAGAGAGGATTTTATTTATTTCAGGATAATTTTTGGCTTTATAATATGGTGTATATTGAGACATAATACTTATATAAACCCCTTTTGGAAGATTGGCAGATATCCATTGAAGCACTTTTTTTGAATCTTCCACATGCCCAGGCAAAACTAAATGTCTTATAACAAGACCTTTTTTTATAATGCCATTTTCATCAAAAACAGGTTCCCCCACCTGAGAAAACATTTCAAGAATCGCTTGAGTTGCGATATCAAAATAACCGGGTGCCGCGGAATATTTCAAAGCCAAATCATCGCTAAAATATTTTAGGTCCGGAAGGTACACATCTACCCAGCCCGTGAGCATCTTTAACGTTTCGGCTCTTTCATAGGCGTTGGAATTCCACACTATAGGCAATGCAAGGCCTTTTTCTTTTGCAAGCTTTAACGCTTCTATTATTTGAACAGAATAAATAGTGGGAGTCACAAGATTTATATTGTTAACCCCTTTTTGTTGCAATTCTAAGAATATCTCGGCTAAATCCGTTATAGAAACTTCTCTGCCTGCTCCCTCTTGGCTTATTTTAAAATTCTGGCAAAATACGCATTTTAAGTTGCAGTGCGTGAAAAAGACAGTGCCTGAACCATTTTCTCCGCTGATGCAGGGTTCCTCCCATTTATGTGCAAAATACTTTGATACCACTGCGTTTTCCGGCGCCTTGCATGCCCCTTTTTGTCTCCTCGTTCTATCAACACCACAGCAAAACGGACATAGTTTGCATTCTTCTAATATGTTTTTTATCATCAGGCAGCACACCTCTTAATACTAAAGTAATTTATCTGCCAAATTAGATTAGGTACTATTGATATCGGCTTCTTGACTATTATATGAAATACTCGTTTTGAGAGCAAGCTGCTTTATTAGTTATCTTCAATAAATTCTATTCGTTTAATCTAACTAAATCTAAGTGCTGATGTATTAAAACTTCATAAAGATTAGTGGCCATATTGCTTGTAATAGCAATCACAGGGGCTCTGTCTAAATACCCTCTTTCCCAAGAGAATCTATGAAAGTTGTTGTTTTCCCCCGGTTCTTCGAATACATATTACATATGCTATTTCCTCATTTTTTAATATTTTTGCTACTATTTCTGAAACTTTCATAGACTCCTACTCTCTCCTATCTTTAATATAAATTATATATGAATCATCGCATTATTTACAAGCATAATGAAATTTAATTATTTTTATGTTTATTTTACTATAAAGCACAATTTTGTACAAAAAAATATTGCCGCAACATGCAGCAATAAGATTTTTGCTCTGTTTCTATTAATCCTCATAGAATTCTTTAAGCATCCTATTTATATCTTTTTTAGCTTTTGCAGTCTTTTCTTTTGCAACTTTATCTTCGAAAAGGTATCTGAACAACATATGTTGTCACCTCCACTGATAATGATTTTCAATCTCAACTAAATTATAGTATGAAAATCATTATCAGTCAAGTGGTTTTAAAAAATAACTTTTTTGGCTTTTTCGACTAGAAGACTGTCTAGCTGCATATTCCTAGAAATTCTTGATAGATATCGCACAACTCACCAGCTTCTTTTTTTGATGGCATTTCACTTACAATTCTCAGAAGCGGTTCTGTTCCGGATAATCTTGCAGAAATCCACCAACTATTTTCTTATCATTTATCTTGAAATTCCGAAGGCGTCATTCCAACAACTTTTTTAAATAATATCGGGTAGGAGGCTAATCATTAATTGAGTAGCCGACCTCCCACACCACCGTACATACCGTTCGGTATACGGCGGTTCCAAAGTTTACACGTTACTTCG
>NZ_MPPE01000059.1:0-35683 GCF_001896645.1 Tepidanaerobacter sp. EBM-49 | reverse complement strand
GAGTTTATACTCATCCTGTGGAAAGGATGGTGAGGTCTTTTTTCTACGTCCGAATGAATTTTTCCTGCAAAAAACCTAGAAATATTTTACACTATCAAATTACCCGCCACAAGCGGGTATTGGTTAGTAGTAAATCATTTCTATATTTTTACCTATTTTTTCTAGGGTCTCGCCTATTTCCTTTACTATATTCAGTTTTATGGACAGTTCTTTTGGAAAATCTGGATTTTGATGGGCGGGGTTTATTGCTTTTCCTATAAGGAAAGTAATGTCAGTAGCAGACAAAAGCAATTTTGCAAGTCTTGAAGCACCATCTTTTCTTTCAAGCTCTCTAAGTTGTTTATATTGAACTGCAGGATCCATATATCTTAAAAGAAGCTCTCTTGTATGAGCTAGAGTTAAAACGCCTTCTGTCACAAGGTCTATGCCTTCTATTTTAGCAGTAGGCGGTATATTTGCGTCTACAAATTCGGTGGAAGTTATTATTTCTCTTCCAAGGATGCGAGCAGTAATTTGAGCTGCAGTTCCGCCACATACAATTTTTTTGCCTTCTGATTTCATCAAGCGCTCAATAACTTTTTCATCATCCTTCGGGTCTTGGGGCGGACCGGTAAATACCGTTGCGAACTCCGGCTTTATAATCTTTAATGCAGCAATTGTAGCATCGTCTCCGGGTTTTTCCATGTATAAGTTCGTTGTAACCGCCGACAGAAGTTTAACTAAGCTTCCAAGGGTATGCTCAACCTGAGCAATCTTTTCGATGTATTCCGCTATATTTTTCCACTGCCAACCAAGATTTAAAATGCCGCCTACCCCTGCATGGACAACACCGTCGCTTAAGGTTATAATCACATCTCCTATCTGGGTTTTGAAGCGATACTCTGTTACTTGCTTCCCTTCGATTTCTCTCTCGTCGCCATAAAGCTTTAAAACTTTACCGCCGCGAAGAAGCATAACAGGAGGATTTCCATATTCTGCAATATAGCAGTTTCCTGCTGAGTCTACCCTGATTATAGTAAATGTAGAATACGCTATTTTGCGAACCTTGCATATCGGCAGTGTTGCCATTATAGTTTTTATAGTTTCTTCAATGCTAAGACCCTGCTTTAGCATCGTTACTGCTATCTTGCTTGTCAATGTAGAAAGAATATTCGCCTTTACGCCGCTTCCTAAGCCATCGGCCATTACCATTATAGTCTCATTAGGATTTTGCACAGTTTCGACTTTATCTCCACAGAGTTCTTCCCCGTATTTATTTAAGCTTTCCCAGTAAATCTCAGTTCTTACCTTCATCTTTATTCACCTGAAGTTTCGTCTATTAAAAGCCGCTGTATTTTATTTAGCAAAACCTTTGTTTCTGCTGTTGTTTCGCCTAAGACGCTGGCAATCTCCTGCGCTACTCGCATCTGCTTTTCTATAACCTGCTGAGCTGTTTCTACTGTCTCTCGTCTAAGCTCTTTGCTTTTTTCCCGCATTTGTTCTTGAGATGTTATATCAGTTATTATGCCTATCACAAGAGAATGTTCTCTTTCATAGTATATATCCTGCCGTGTTATTATGCCATACTGCGGTAGATTCACTTTCTTATTTATCAAGTTTTGCTTTGTTTTGCTTACATACCTAAAATCATCATCATCAAAAAGCAAACCTAAAGGTTTGTGGATTGCATCGGCGCTGTTTACGCGAAACATGGTTTCGGCACCGTTGTTAAATACTTGAACATTTATTTCGCTATCTGTTACTATAATTGCATTTGGCGTAGATTCTATAATAAGGTTAGATAGCGATTCTGCCCTATTTCTCATGTAAGGCATGCACATATGAATTTCAGCCATTCCGTTATAGACAGCTTCGGCTTTTTCTCTGCAGGAATTATATCCGCAAACACCGCAATTTAATTCGTGTTCGGGTCTATATTTTCCCGTAGCCTCCAATATGCGTTTTATTTCCTCTTCGCTTGGTTTTTTAATTTTTATCGGCATCGGCGGATAGTGTTTTGTAAAATCAATAGGTAACATATCGCAATTTATATCAATTACCTCTCCTGATAAATTTCGGCTGCTGCGTGCAAATATTTTTACGTTTTTAATTCTTTTAAAGACACCCTTGTCAACATCGCCTACCGCAGGACCATTTACGCATCCGCCGGCACATGCATTCATTTCTATCCAGGTTCTTTTAAACTCGCCTTTTTTTATTTCATTAAGCATAGTCATGCAATTTTCTTTACCGCTTACTTCTATAAATTCTCGCCACTCAGCTTCTATAAACGGTTCTATAGTCTTATAGCTGCCTCCGGGCACAGGATAAAAATTTGCATCATCACAAAAACCATTCTTTTGCTCGTCTATAGGCTCTAAGGCAGGATCAATACCTTCTTCTTCCCACCACTTCATAAGCTCTTCAAAGGTCAGCGCCGCATCTATTCCATAGTTTTCGATATCATGAATCTCTGATTTTTTTGCAAGGCACGGCCCGATAAATGCCACTTCTTTATGACCCTTTACTTTTTTTAGATATCTGCCGTGGGCTTCCATGGGAGAGGCTACCGGAACTAGGCAAGATGTAAGATCGGGATAATATTTTTGCACTAAATAGTTAATAGCAGGGCATGCTGTTGTTATAAGATTTGGTCTTGTTTTGTCATTATAGTATTTCAAATAGTCTTTTGCAATAAGTCTGGCGCCGGTAGATGTTTGGTATACTGCTGAAAAGCCAAGCTTTTTTAAGGCGGAAACTATCTGGCTATAATGTTGGAATGAAAAAATCCCTGCAAAAGAAGGTGCTAAGCTTACCGCCATATCTTTATCTTCGCTTAAAAGGTGCTTTACCCGCTCCACATCACTTTTTATTGTTTTAGCATTTTGCGGACACGTTATAAGACACGTCCCGCAGGTAATACATCTTTCTTCAACTATCTCTGCCTGATCATTTTTCATACGTATAGCCTTTACCGGGCATGCTCTTACACATTTATAGCAGTTTTTACAGTTGGCCCTTGAAAAATTAATAACTTCCATTTATTTTGCCTCCAATATCTTCTCCCTGAAAAAAGCCTCGGCATCATCCGGTGAAACAGAATAAGGATTGCTTCCGTCGATTTTGACTGAAACAGGATTGCGGCAATTATTACAGCAAAATTCTGCTTTAAGCTCCCACTCATTTTCAAGATTGTATTTATTCAATAGCTCTTTAAAAATTCTGATAATATCATACGAGCCTTTTAGATGGCATGAACTGCCTACACAAACACTTATAACCCGCATATATGATCCCCTCATTTTATTTTATTTGATAACTCACTTCAAAACAATTATATAAATAAAAAATATGATTGTCAAACATTTCACAATCCCTTAAATTTCTATTTAATGTAAAAAATTTGTACGCCTCTTGGAACCAATTTTCTTATTTGATATACTTAATCTAGTTTCATTTATCTTCAAACGAGGTGGAAATTAATGAAGTCTGCAAAAATCGCAGCAGTTATACTTATCCTATTTTCTTTTTTAGCAAATACAGCAGTCGCAACCGCATCAGAAATTCAATCTCCTCCCGAAATAGCAGGTGAAGCCGGGATAGTCATGGATGTGGAAACCGGCAGGGTATTATACGAAAAAAATGCTCATCTTAAACTTGAACCTGCAAGCACTACCAAAATAATGACGGCTATTTTAGCTCTTGAAAAGGGTGATCTTTCAGATATAGTCACAACAGGGAAAAATCCCACGCTGGTAGATGGAACTAGAATATATTTGGAAGAAGGGGAGACTCTTACCCTAGAGCAGATGCTTTATGCTATGATGCTCAATTCGGCAAATGATGCAGCTGTTGCAATAGCAGAACATATGGCTGGAAGTGTTGAAAGTTTCGCTGCGATGATGAACGAAAAAGCTAGAGAAATAGGCGCAAAGGATACAAATTTTGTAAATCCAGATGGTCTGCCTGCTGCAGGTCATTTGACAACCGCTTATGATTTGGCGCTTATTTCCCGGTATGCGCTTTTAAATTTGCCGGAATTTAGAAAAATTGTTGCAACAAAAACTGCTGTAATACCATGGCAGGGCCAAGAATGGGACAGACAGCTGATAAATTTAAATAAATTATTGTGGAACTATGAAGGAGCTGATGGAATTAAAACAGGATACACCAGCACTGCCGGCTCTACCATAGTTGCTTCTGCTACTAGAAATGGTAGACAATTGATTGCTGTAATACTAAAGTCTAACGGCACTACGTCAAAGGATTGTTCTGCTTTGCTAGATTACGGATTTAATAACTTTGAAAGAAAAAGCCTTCTAAAATCAAATTCCGTAATTGCAGAAAAAAGCGTGACTTATGGTAGTCCTGTAAAACTTGTCACCGAGAAAGAATTTGTAACTATAGTCCCAAAAAACAACCTTCCTATTACTAAAAAAGCATATATAGCTGATAATATAGATGCTCCGGTTAAAAAAGGCGATATCTTGGGCCATGTAATATTTTATCAGGGATGCACTGTGCTGGGCAGTGTCAATCTTGTAGCTGCAAATACTGTTAAAAGAAAGGTATATACATATTGGTGGTTTTGGGTAATTTCGCCGCTTTTTGCAGCCTATGCACCTTATAGAATATCTATAGGTGTAAAACGTTACAGGAGAAGCAGGCTTAGGAAAGCTCAGGCTATTTCGCCGGCAAAAAGATACAAATGAAAAATGCTCTTCCCCGACAGTTTTTGCCGTCGGTTAAGAGCATCTTTATTATTTTAAAACATATATCGTTACTTGACGCCTGCCAAAATATCTGCATTCTTGTGTTGTATTAAAAAACAAATCAATTTCATTGCCTTTTATTGCCCCGCCGGTATCTTCAGCCCTTGCGAAGCCATAGCCTTCTACATAAAGCCTGGTTCCCAGCGGAATAACATTTGGATCGACTGCCACAACCCCGGCCCGCGGCGTAGTTCCTGTTGCTGTTCGATGTCCTGTGTATGTATAAGCAGAGGCCATCATGCGGCGTTTTTCTGTGTAAGCAAAATCAACACCTGCCCGAGACGCTATTTGGACCGTCCCGACAAGGACAATTTGAGGTTTTGGAGATTTTATAACTTTTGATTCTGTCGAAGTAGAAACTACCTTTCCATTTTCTAGAATTTCTGTGGTTTTTATTTCTTCACTGCCTTCTTCTCCTTGCTGTATAATTTTCTTTTGACCGGCAGGTAAATTTGAGTCCTTTCTTGAGACAGTGGTAAATGGTATAGGCTTGATTGTTGTTGTAACTTTTTCTTCCACCCGCATAATGATTATTTTTTCGCTTTTGGCCACACTATAAGAAAGTGCGGGCTCGATTTTGTCTTTTTCGTTTAAAACAATACCACCTTTAGATAAGATATTTTCTACTGTGTCTGGTTGTGTTCTGACTGTCACCTCTTTTCCATCTACAACAATCGTTACAGGAAACGCTCTTTTTATAATTATTTTCATATTGTCTTCAAGTTTTGTGTCAATGCTTGGTGTAACAACATCTTCAGATTCTAAAACAATTTTTTCATCAGCCAGCAGGTCTTTCACGGTTTTGGCAAAAGTGGACACCTCAACAGTCTTTTCTTTGTCGTAAATGACCACCTCTTTTTCCAAAATTGCATGAACCGTAATCGCTCCGGCAATCGCAATCACTGCTATACCGGAAGCAATGGCCCATCGTGCTTTTGGTGAAAACACAAAATTCCCCCTTTTTACAAAAGCTATATGCATTTGTAAAATATCCAATATCTATTTCTATATTATTTATATAATACTTATATCAAAAATTAAGCTACTTTGTCAAATTGCTATCTTTTTCCAGTGTCCTTTTCTAAATCTTAGGTACATCAAACCGGCTTCCACAACAAATTGGATAACGGTTGCCACCCAAACATATATTACTGTCTTTTTAAATATAAACACCACTGCGAAAATTAAAGGTAACCGCACAAGCCATGTTCCTATAAGACCGACTTTAAAAGTTCCGGGTGTATCTCCGGCTCCTCTTAGGGCACCGCCTAAAACCATCGAAACTGCTAAAGTCGGCTGTTCGAAAGCTGCGACTCTTATACAGGCAGCTGCCAGATTTTTAACTTCGTCTATGCTTGTAAACAAACTCATCAGTTGGTGCGAAAATATCAGAAAAACCAAGCCGACACCACTCATTAATATCAATGCAAGCTTTAGAGAGGCAATTGCGCTTCTTTCTGCTTCCTCCGGCTGGCTCGCTCCCAGATTCTGTCCTGCAAGGGTTGATGCCGCAACTGCAAATCCGTATCCAGGCATAAAAGACATGGATTCTGCGCTGACTGCCACTTGATGAGCTGCAAAGGCCACCGTTCCGAGGCGTGTTATCCAAATCGATGATAAAAGCCGACTACCGCTGTGGGAAAATTCCTCTAAGCACGATGGCATGCTTAATTTGTAAAGCTGCTTTATTACATCCATGTCTATTTTTATTGAGTCTTTAAGATTCAATCTTACTATATCTTGTCCTGCTATTAGATACACAAAGGTTATTATAAAACCTACCATTTGGGAAAGGGTTGTGGCAATTGCAGCGCCTTTTACCTCCATTCTCGGGAAACCATAATAGCCGAATATAAGGACATAATCACCAACTACATTGAGTAAATTTGCAACAAGCGCGGAAAACATAGGAAGCTTTGTATTGCCGGCTCCTCTTAATGCTGCATTAAGCACCATTGTTGGTATTAAAAATACAATTCCAAATGATACGATCTTTACATATTGAATCCCGAGTTTGATTACCTGTTGATCTTCTATTGTAGATATAAAAAAGGGTTTTGCCAGAAACAGATTGGCTCCAAGCAAAAAGACGCTTATAATTAACGAGACTATAAATGACTGGGATATAACTTTGTTAGCTTTTTCAGGCTCATTTGCACCTATGTATCGAGCTACAATGGCAGAAGTTCCTATACCCATTGCGCTTACTATATTGACCAGCGTAAACGCCAGCTGAGAACCAAAACCTACGGCGCTTAAGGCCTCAGCGCTTAATCTGCCTATCATGGCAGTGTCAAACATCCAAACAGCTGTGTTTAGTATATTTTCTAAAATCGCCGGCAGCGCCAGTCTAAATATGGTGTTTTGAAGTGAATTGCTGTTAGAATTTCCGTTGTTAAGTGCTTTCATCTTTCTCATACCTCGCTTATTGCAGTAATATAGTAAAACGCAGCCAATAACACATAAAAAAACCTGCAAATTTATGTTTTTGCGAAAGAAATAATAAATTTGCCGGCTTACATGGATTTTTGCGAAAATATGTATTACAATACGATTATACTAGAAAAAACCTTTTTATGGTAGGCTTTTTAATTTTTATTGTTGACAAGCTGTTCTTTAAGGTTTATAGTTATAAATATATTATGCATATATATGCATAATATATTTATAACTATTGCTATATGTTCAGGATTTTTTAAGTATAACCGAGGTTTAAATTAAATTTATATGCAATAAAATGCATACTAAGCTTATAATTATACATTTATATAAATCAGGGAGGTCTACCAATGTCTAAAAGTAAAGAAATTATTGAGATAACCGAAAAGTACAGCGCCCATAACTATAACCCACTGCCCGTAGTAATTTGCGAAGGCAAGGGAGTCTGGGTGAAAGATTTGGATGGCAACAAATATATGGATATGCTCAGCGCTTATTCGGCAGTAGGGCAAGGTCACTGCCATCCGAAAATTATTGCTGCCCTTAAAGAACAAGCCGATAAAGTCACATTAACATCAAGAGCTTTCCATAATGATAAATTCGGGCCATTTTGTCAAAAGGTTGCAACGATTGCCGGCAAAGATATGGTTTTGCCTATGAATACAGGGGCCGAAGCTGTTGAAACTGCTATTAAGGCTGCCAGGCGGTGGTCTTATGACGTAAAAAAACTGCCCGAAAATTCCGCAGAAATTATTGTATGTGAAGGAAATTTTCACGGCCGCACAACTACTATAATATCTTTTTCATCCGAAGAAGAATATAAGAGGGGTTTCGGGCCGTTTACTCCGGGCTTTAAGATTATACCGTATGGCGATTTAGATGCTCTTAAAGCGGCTATTACTCCAAATACAGCAGCTTTTTTAGTCGAACCTATTCAAGGTGAGGCAGGAATTAATGTGCCCTATGACGGTTACTTAAAAGATGCTTATGAAGTTTGCAAACAAAACAATGTACTTTTTGTTGCTGATGAAATTCAGACAGGCCTTGGCCGAACAGGCAAAATGTTTGCATGTGACTGGGAAAATGTGGTTCCGGACATTTATATACTCGGTAAAGCACTAGGCGGTGGAGTAGCGCCTGTATCTGCTGTTGTAGCAGACGAAGAAATTTTAGGCCTTTTTGAGCCGGGCTCTCACGGTTCAACCTTTGGAGGAAATCCATTGGCTTGTGCTTGTGCCATTGCGGCCTTGGAAGTTATTGAAGAAGAAAATTTGGTCCAGCGTTCTCTTGAAATGGGCGAATATTTCATGGGTAAACTCAGGGAGATTAAAAATCCGCTTATAAAAGAAATTCGCGGAAAAGGTCTGTTGATTGGTTTAGAGCTTAACGGAAAGGCTCGTCCATATTGTGAAAAGTTAATGGAAAAAGGTCTTCTTTGCAAAGATACTCATGAAGCAGTTATACGATTTGCTCCGCCACTTATAATCACAAAAGATGAAATCGATTGGGCAATGGAAAGAATAAAAGCAGTCCTTAACGATAACGCATAAGATAAAACAAATAAAGCAGGGTTTGATATTTCCATCCTTTAGGAAAATCTTACCCTGCTTTTATTTTCTATACAAAACTTAGTGCTTAGTGAGATTTATTAATAATTTTCGCATCTGACTTCAAAGAAGGCCTGTGGATGCTCACATACGGGGCAAATCTCCGGAGCTTTTTTGCCAATTACAATATGGCCGCAGTTCCTGCAAACCCACATTGTCTCTCCTGCTTTTTCGAAAACCTTTTTCATTTCGACATTATCGAGAAGCTTGCGATATCTCTCCTCGTGGGATTTTTCGATGTTTGCAACCATCCTAAATTTTGCTGCAAGTTCTGTAAAACCTTCTTCTTCAGCTTCTTTAGCAAAACGTGCATACATATCGGTCCATTCATAATTTTCGCCTTCAGCTGCATGGCGAAGATTTTCGGCTGTATTACCTATACCGTTAAGTGCTTTAAACCACAGCTTTGCGTGCTCTTTTTCATTATTCGCTGTTTCTTCAAAAATCGCTGCAATCTGCTCATAGCCTTCTTTTCTTGCAACAGATGCAAAATAAGTATATTTATTTCTTGCTTGAGATTCTCCTGCAAATCCTTCCATTAAGTTTTTCTCAGTTTTTGTGCCTTTAAGGTCTTTAAGTTCCATAAGATCCTCTCCTTTATTATTTGATATTTTTGTTCTTTTTAACTGCCGTAGTAGCTTTTCCACCACTTCGCCAGGAAAATCATCTGGCGGATTAATAAGTATTGATTCGAGTAATTTTCTTACTTCATCGCTTTGCGGAAGCATATAGCCGGATTCTCTGAGTAAATCTTCGGCCATTAACCTGTTGGATTTGGCTAATGCCTCTGCAAATTGGCGGGTAATAGCATTGTTACTTGACTTTGTTAGCGCGCGTGCTATCTGTTCTTGTGCCACCTTACTTTTTGCAAGTTCACGCATCGCTTTGACTACTTCATCTTTTTTAGGCTGTTGAGGCGGATAATCATCGGGAAGAAGCGAAATCGCTCCTGATGGGCATGCATCTACGCATTTTCTGCATCCCTTTATGCATTTATTCACATCGATAATGCTGTCTTCCGTATCTGTAGCACCCGTCGGACAAACATAAAGGCACATACAGTCTTTCGTGCACAACCTTATATTTCTTACTGCCGGCATACGCTTACCTCCTTGCAACCTGCAGAATTTTAAAATTCGGGACCTTGCACACAGGACAAATTTCCGGCAGGTTATCACCTATGTATATAAAACCGCAAATATCGCATACATAAATTTTAGTATTTTCCAGCATTGCATCCTGCTCTTTTGCGTAGCGCTCAAGAAGAGATTTAGCCATACGGCTAACTTTTTCACTCCATACTAATGCCCTTAGAGCTCCCCTGTCAGCATTCGCTTTTGCTGTCGAAGTTGCTTTTGCAAGGCTTTCTGAAAGATCTTTTTCTAACAGCTCTACGATTTCGCTAAAGTCTCCGGCATTTTCTTTTGCCGCTTTTCTTGTATAATACTCGCTTAGCGTATTAAATAAATCCCTTTCTTCCCAAAGGTGCTGTTTGTCACATCCCTTTGCAAGATTCGAGAATATAGCGGCAAGTTCGCCTGCTGTAAGGTTTTCTGATTCTTCAAATTCCTCGCTCGAAGGTGCGTATTGTGGCAATGGTTCACTTTCTGTCTTCATTTCCTTAACTTCAGTAAATAATAGTTTAACCGCGCCACACCAGGGACACGCAAAATCTTCCGGCAGATCCTCCCATTTCGTTCCGGGAGCAATGCCCTTTTCAGGTATGCCGATAGCTTCATCATATGTATACCCGCAAATTGGACATCTGTATTTCCTCATCCGACCACCTCCTTAATAATAACTATTCTTATTTTACCTTTAAAATTATATAATGTCAATAGATAAAAGCACGCCGAAACGGTCTATTTCGATTCCTTTCGCATCGCACTGTGTTGTTCAAGCATTAAATTGATAAGTTCTGTGCGGTTTCGTATATTAAGTTTTGAATAGATTTTCTTTACATGGGTTTTTACTGTATTTTCGCTTATGTAAAGCTCTGAGCCGATTGTTTTGTACGTTTTTCCTGCTAAAAGCAATTCTACTATTTCTTCTTCTCTTTCAGTTAAACCTCCAAGCTCAATCAAATTTTTCACAGCCATTTCACGCTTCTCTTGAGGTGTGCTCAAAACCATCGTAAGATATGCATGATCGCTTAATATCTTGGATAGATATTTGTGCAGCAGCGGAAGAATTGTGAAAGTCATGCATACAACGCCAAGAGCCAACAGCATCGTGCTTATATCCCGACCCGCACCATTTATGACGTTACCTATCACTCCGCCAAGTAGTACGCCTAAAACATTAGCCGAAAGGCCAATTCCAAAAACTTTAGCCGGATTTTCGTCAAAATCCAGCATCTCCCCTAAAATACTCCACCAAAATAAATCGTATATGCCGCATGCTCCCAGCATTAATGTATCTACAACTAAATAACTTTGCCATGATTTATCTAAAATCGCAAAAGTTATAAAAGAAAAACCTATCATCGTTATTCCTATATATAAAATATAAGTCCTATTTCTTTCTCTAGACAAATTTCTCATAATATACAGCGCTACGATATACGGAATAGCCCAATACCAGCTTGTGAGCCATTCAAGGTGTGAGAACGCCGGATTCATTACTTGATACATTAATCCTGAATTTATCGTAATTATCACAATAAACAGGTATAACAATAGAAGGGGTTTTGTAATACTAACAGCATTTTTGGTGTCATTGGGAAGTTCTTGATGTTCTGTATTAGCTTCAACCGTTGGTAATTTAGCTACAAATAAAAGCGCTAAAGCAAGTATGGCAATAGATAGCGAAAGACCAACATAAGCAGATATATAGACTGTTGCCATATCCAAAACTATCATAATAATGTTTGAATATATAAGAACATCAGCAGTCGTCTTTATTCGCTCATTCTTTGGAGTAAATTTTTTTAAGAAAAACCCCCATGCAGCTACACATATCCCCGCTATAAATGAAATTAAAATAAGTGTAAGTTGCCATGGGGCTCCGGGCTTTGAAAAATATACAAAACTTCCTAAAATACACAAAAGAATAGAAAGAAACATTGTTTTCTTTGCCGCTTGTATATTTTTCACAAAAAATCCGCATAAAAACAATCCTGCAAAATGGGATATAATAGCTCCAAAAACCATTCTGTGAGGCTCAATCTGAAACATTTCGGTAAGTGAATACAGAATCTGGCCTTCGAAAGGAAAAGAAAGTATCCAAGCGAAAATAAGTGAAAACACAATAATCGATAAACTGCGATTATCGATGTTTTTATATAAAATTCCATTATGTCTGTCATTCTTCATTTCAAATCCCCTTTGCGCACAAGAAACTTACATCAATCTGTCCATTTAGTGCAGTTGCCTCCTTGCTGTTTAGCTTCGAACATTCTTTTATCGGCGCAAGAAATCAGTTCTGCCGCTGTAAGTTTCGGACCATTCATTGTATACACTCCCAAAGACGCAGTAAGCTTTATTTTATTTTGAGGAGATATTGTAAGTTCTGAAATGCCGTGGCGAATTCTTTCGGCAATCTTATAAGCTTCGACCTCGGATGTTCTATTTAAGCATACAAGGAATTCATCGCCCCCATAGCGGGATGCCCAGTCATTGCCGGCTCGAATGCATTTCATTATCGCTCCGGTCACCTCTGTAATTGCTTTATCTCCAAATTCATGGCCATAAGTATCGTTTATGTCTTTAAAGTTGTCGATGTCTAAAAATATAATCGACAAAGGACTGTTTTCAATTACTGCCCTTACAATATCTGCCGGCAGGCGCTCGTTTATATACCGCCGATTATAAATATCTGTCAGCTCGTCTTTTACCGCAAGGCCGTTGAGTTTTGTAATCAAATCATGGAGTAATTGTCCTTCTAAATAATTTCCGGTGCCTACCATCATAGTTTCTGTAACATTCTTAAGCAATTCTAACACAAGAGGTGTTTCGAGATTTTCGATAGAAAATGCGGTCACCATCATAATGGTGTTCGGCAATTGCTCAAGTTTTTGATAGCATTTTTTATCAAGATAAGCTCTTATTGATATGCAGTTATCGCAAATCTCATCTCTTTTCCAATATGAATAACATATTTCGTCATGAGTAGCTTCAAGAGATCCTTTATATTCGACCACTCTCTTTTTTAAAGGATCTACAAGCCTTACAATGTCATACATTTTATTAAAAAAATCTATTTTGTCTTCCAAGTCTTTAAGAGTAATTTGATCGGCTATAATTTTTGCCTCCTTGAAGCACGGTCTTTCTTGCTATAATTAAGTTAGAATATTCACTATTTTACAATAAGCAAATGCTCTATTTTCCTTCATCATTCTACACTTTTTCGACATATATCACAAGGCGTCATTCTATAATTCAGATGTTATAAATTGGCCTATGTCTGCTCTTCACGATGATACAAGGTTTTATCATGGTACATATTCTCATCTGCTTCTTTAAAAAGGTTTGCCGTTCTGTTAACCCCTTTTATACTTGATATCGCGTAGCCGGCGCTGACAGAAAGTTGGAACGGAAACTGTCTTGATTCATTAAAATCAGCGAAATTATTCTTGATTTTTCGAATAACTTGCCCAGCAGCGCCTTCTTCACCCTGCTGCATAATGATTACAAATTCATCTCCACCATAGCGCGCCAGAAAAGTAGAAGTTCCATTAAACATTTCACGCAGAAGATTTGCGGTCTGCATCAACGCCATATCGCCTGAAGCGTGGCCATATCGATCATTAATATATTTAAAATCATTGATATCTAATACGATCAGGGTTACGGCACGATTTTTCCCGTCTTCATATGTTGCAAGATGTCTCTCCATATTTCTGCGGTTATTAAGGCGAGTAAGTGAATCCTGAGATATTGCTTGGCTTTCCTTGTCAAGTAAAACCAATAGGCTGGAGATGACCGTGCAAGGCCATATCATGCTAATTCCGTAAAACACTGTCTGTATTGTCCCACCGATAAATGGAGGCACTACAAAAAAAGCAATAGTCAACAGTTCTTTTTTGCGGTCGCTGAATACCTCTTTTTTATACTGTGTCAAGGCGATTGCAGATATTGACAGCAGATATGCAAGTATAACAACAGACATGGGAGCAGACAATACTCCGCGATGATAGTAATTAGCATCATCCAGGTAGAAACACCAACCATTAAGGGGAGAGGTAATAACAATGATGCTTAAAAGTATAAAAGGTATAATTACCCAGAAGATCTCTTTTTTCCTTGCAAAATTTTGCCTAAATGTTCGGTAGTATGCATACCTTAGCCAATAAAAAGCAACGGCAATTTGCATCAAAAAATATAAAATGTTATCTGTATAATTTAAGGCGCGCATAAGTTGTCCGCTTTTGCCATTTAGTATCCACATGCCTATATCGGCTAATAAAATCAGCAAAATTAATGCTTCAATCTTACACAGCAGCCTCGCATCATAAGTGTCGGCAAAATTTCTTTTGTAGCTGTAAAGAATTATTAAAGTTATGATGCAAGAAAAAGTATTAACACCAATATTAAATAAAAGTGTATGCGTTAAGTCAAATGCAATCATTTTATCCCTACTTTTTTGGGATTTTTCTATATAACAATTATTTTTGGAATAAAATACACATTCTGCTATCTATATAAAAATTCCTTCTTCTGTTTTTATCCCCTCTAATACCAACTTAATATTACATAATTTAACAGCTAAATGCAACTGAAAATAAAATGCCGGGTCGGCGGTTCGGTAGATTACTGATTATATAATTTATTCTTGTAATAGCCATCTGCCAGATATAGCGCACCTAGCGGGTTATGTGCTAAAACCCGATCTTTTACAGCAAAAACAGTAACAGGTGCGTTAGAATATTTTATGAATAGGGAGTCATGGCCAACACATAATCCCAGTATGATATTCAACTGTGTTTGAGCTTTATTCAAAAATACTGCCTGACCGATTGGATTGCACATCGGCTCATATGTACCCGGGCGAACTTTTTGGCTTTCTTTGATACCTAAGAACTCTTTTGGAATGCTTCCATTTTTGCATATAACGGAGTCTACTTCAAAACCGCTGTGCCTCAGAATTTGGCAAAGTGTTTTTGCCTCTTTTGAAAGCCCCGTACAAAAAGCCACCCCTAATTTTTTATAACCACATTTGTTTGCAAAATCTTCAATTTCTTCCAGTCTTGTTTTTTTGCAATAGCCTTCCGCTTCTGTCAGTGCGGAGCAGTACGCAAGTTTTTTATTGTCATTTTTTTGATATAGTTCCTTGATTCTTTCCTGCTCTTCATCGCTGCACGGACAATTTATAGGTGTTTTATCAAGTTCCCCTGTCTTGCAGCTTCGATTGCTGCACATAGCACACGTATACATTATCTATACCTCTTTCTTTGTTTTTATTTCACATCCAAAATGTAGGGTGCTCTTATTGTAGTTTAATTATTTCCATATGTCAATATAATGCGCCTTTATCCGGAACAATGCCGCAGATTTTTCCTTCTATTTGAAAAATATTTATGGTATAATTATTTTTGCTTTTATTTGATGTCAATAGGCTTTTGGAGGAGGATAAACTTGAATAAACCAAAAGTTGCATTTATATGCATTCACAACTCTTGCCGCAGCCAGATAGCCGAAGCCCTCGGAAAACTACTTGCCGCCGATGTATTTGAGAGCTTTTCTGCCGGCACGCAATTAAAAGATCGTATAAATCCAGATGCAGTTCGCCTTATGAAAGAACTTTATGGGATTGATATGGAAAAAACTCAGCGGCCCAAATTACTTAAAGAACTTCCTCCTGATATAGATGTGGTTGTAACTATGGGTTGCGATGTAGAATGCCCATACTTACCATCCAAACGCCGCGAGGATTGGGGGCTGGACGATCCGACCGGAAAGCCGGATGATGAATTTATTGCTATAATAAAGGAAATTGAATCGAAAATTCAATCATTAAAAGCTGAACTTTCAGCCTCATAAATCTTTAGGCAAACTATCTTTCGCCTTAATTAAAACAAATAATCCGAGAATAATTTAAAAAATCTACGACTTTTGCATACGTAGGTTTAATGAAGAAAAGGCTTTGTTTTCTTGACATCAATGCTCCATAATCAATTTGTGTTTTGATAGGATGATAATATTTCGCGCAAAACAATAAGGGAGTATTTTAATTTTACTCCCTACAAATTTAGAATAAACGCTTATGATTTTTTCTCAAACAGAAAAATTTTATGTATTTCTACCCATAAAATGCATTTTCTTCGTAGTCAAATCTTTTTTCATATTAACTGATGAAACAATCCGTGTCTCGTGCAGTACCAAATGAGCATTCCATGACCTCTCTTGGGTATCCGAAGCTGTATATCCCATTCGGGATATTGCTTGATAATCTGCACGCGGTCACCAGTTGCAAATGCTATAAATGATATATAATGTTCCTTGTCCATCGGATGATCTGTTGTAACATACCAGTCATCCTCAATTACTTCTACAGAAAGCTTCTCATCATTTTTAGCCTTCTGCATCTCCTGTTCATCGATTTTCCTGCCACAGCACGATACCTCCGCATCACCTGTACATAGCGAAATGTTATGGCACACAGGGCATACATAATATTTTACCTTTTTCATATTTCCTCCCACAAAGTCATTAGGCGTCAAATTACCGCTTAAAAGTTTACCTATATCCACTCCCAAGATATCAGCCAGTTCAGGGAGCAAAGAAACATCGGGACACCCTAGACCGCGTTCCCATTTGGAAATAGTCTTATCGCTTATATTCATTTTATCCGCAAGCTGTTTTTGCGTCATTTCTTTTTCTATCCGTAATTTACGAATAATATTGCCAATATCTATATTTTGCATCATTCCATCTCCATGCATATATTGTAATGAAAAAACCTGCATTTTTCAATAAACGCTCCGTAGAGTTATGGGACTCTGATCATTTTTCTATTTCCGATGTTTCAATCTCTTTAACGGGCAAATCAGTTACAACTTTATAGCCATGTACAGGGCGGCTCGGGCGCTATTGTGCATTTGACCATTCCGTAAAATAAGAATACCGCTTATTTTTCATTTCGGCCACAATTCGTCATCAATACCACGCACTCAACGTGGCTTGTCTGGGGGAACATATCTATAGGCTGAACTTTTTGTGTGATGTATCCATTATTTTCTAAGTAGCGAAGGTCTCGTGCTAAAGTTGCAGGGTTGCACGAAACGTATACTATTCTTTTTGGAGAAATTTCTGCTATGACTTCCAGTGCTTTTTGCTCACAGCCGCTGCGGGGCGGATCTGTGACTATAACATCCGGCCTTATACCTGCTTTGGCCATTTCAGGTAAAATCTTTTCTGCTGCTCCCTTTATAAACTCAGTATTTTCAATATTGTTTATTGCAGCATTTACTTTAGCATCTTCTACAGCTTGGGAAACTATTTCGATTCCATAAGCTTTTTTCGCTCTTTTGGCAAGAAGTAATGTAATGGTTCCTGTGCCGCAGTAGACATCGATGACCGTTTCATCTTTACCAATATTTGCGTATTCCATCACTTTGCTGTAAAGAACTTCGGCCTGTATCGAATTTACCTGAAAGAACGAAACCGGCGATATTTGAAATTTTGTATCACATAAATACTCAAAAATATTAGGCTCGCCGTATAACAAAATGTTCTCTTTTCCCATTATAATATTTGTTTTTTGAGTGTTTACACTTAAAATCAAGCTTTTAAAACCAGGTATTCTGCCTTTTAACATTTCTATTAATTTATCTGTAAAAGGAATCTTTCTGCCATTTACGGTAAGAATTACCATCACTTCTTTACTGTTAAAACCTACCCTAGTCCCTACATGTCTCAGCAGTCCCTCGTGCTTTGTTTCATCATAAACTGATATGTTATACTTTTTAATCCATTCCTTTGCAGCTAGCATAATACTATTTGCAATAGGGTGTTGAATCATGCAATTATCTAGATCTACTATATCATGGCTTCTTTTTTTGTAAAAGCCGATTATGGGCTTGCCGTTTTGAAGCCCCATCGGGTACTGGGATTTGTTTCTGTAATACCATGGCTGTTCCATTCCTATAGTGTCCAAAACTTCCGCGTTAATATGGCCGATTCGCCTAAGGCTGTCACTGACCTTCAATGTTTTAAATCGAAGCTGTCCCTCATATGTCAAATGCTGAAGGTCGCACCCGCCGCATTGGCTTATATATTTGCAGGGCGGGCTGCAGCGTTCCTTGGAAGGCTCCAATATTTGAATCGCTTCAGCAATTGCATAATCCTTCTTTACTTTATTTATTTTTGCGATACACTTTTCGCCTGTTATTGCTCCTTCCACAAATACGGTAAATTCTCCAACTTCCCCGATTCCCTGTCCTTCATGGGCCATCTTTTCAATTTTCAATTCTAAGTGGCTGCCAATTTCCAAAACAGGTCTGTTTTTTTCTTTCACTTAATCTCCTCCGTTCTTGCAAAACCACAATTCTTTCATAAAGGTGTACGTTTGCTAAAATTTTCCGATGATATGGTTTTACTTGTATAATATTACACAATTAGATATAATTAGTAAAAAGATTACAATTTAACCAACTTCTCCTATAAAAAGCAAAAATTATTGAGATTTATATAAAAATTTAAATTATAACAATCAAACTAAGGGGGTTTTACCTTGAAATCAAAGCTCAAGTTTCCAAAGCTACCTAAAAAAGGCAAGGCAGAGTCTAAAAAATTAAAGCTTGCCGAAACTAAAGTCAAAAGCAGCTTAAAAACCAGATTGGCAGTCTTTTTTATTGTTATGGCACTTATTCCTACGATATGCCTAGGTATTGTTGCAACACAGATAGCGGGAAATTCGGTAAAGGACGAGATACAAGAAAAAGCAAGTATAATTGTTGACAATCTTGCCCAAAACATCGACCTTTTTGTTGAACAAAATAAAAACCTTGTTTCTTTTGTTGCAAGTACTAAAACATTAAGAAGTATGGACGAAACTCAAATTTCCCCATTCTTATATGATGTAACTCAACAAAATGCTCAGATTTTGCGCGTTTATGTGGCAAACGTCAAGGACAATAGTGTTTTTGCGATTCCTTACGCCACATTCCCTGAAGGCTTTAACGTAGCCAATGAGGAATGGTATAAAGGGGCTTTGGCGGTAAAAGGAAATTACATATCAAATGTCAGAATAGATGAGCTATCCGGAAATTCTATAATATCTATTTCAAATATAGTCTTATCTGACACAGGCGAACCGGTAGGCGTTATTTGCGCCGATGTGTCGCTGGTTAATTTGACTAGAACAGTAATGAACATGAAAATAGGAGATAACGGCTTTGCTTTTATTACCGATAAGGACGGTACTGTAATTGCTCATAAAGATTATAAGATAGTTAAGGCACATGAAAATTACTCAAAGTATGATTTTGTAAAGAAAGCCTTAACTTCTGAAAAGGGCTTTATTACATATAAAAGCGATCAAGGCAAAGAGTATTTTATTGCATTTGGCAATTATAAGCTGCTTGGCTGGGGAATATTCGTACAGCAGCCTGTATCAGAAGCCTTTGCCCCTGTTTCTGCTATCACTAAATCGGTTATAATTATATCATTAATCGTACTTATTGTCAGCTTGGCCCTAGGCATGTTTCTCGGCAATCTGATAACAAAACCGATGCAGTCTTTGCTTAGAATAACGCAGAGTGTCACAAATAATGATCTTACGCAAACTGTAGCTCTCTCGGACAACAGTGAAATAGGCGCTCTTGCACTTTCGTTTGACGCAATGACCTTGAACCTTAAAAAACTGGTGCAAGAGGTTATTCAAGCTGCGAAAAACCTTTCTGCTTCAGCATCTGAACTTGCCTCCGGCGCTGAGCAAAGTTCGCTGTCTGCACAGCAGGTGGCCGAGGCTATAGAACAAATCGCTATAGGTGCAAATGACCAGGCTAAAAAGCTGGAAGAAATATCTGAGGTTGTAAATGAACTGGTGATTTCCAACGGCAGAGTTGAGGAAAATGTCAATCTAACCGTAAAATCCGCTGAGAATATGGCGCAAAAGGCTCAGGAAAGTCAGCAAAAAATCCATCAATCAACAAACAAAATGGATTCAATAAAAATCTCTGTGGATGGATCAAACAATATAATGAAAGAGTTGGATACAAGGCTTCACGAAATAGGCAATATAACTAATATTATCCGAGAAATCGTTGATCAGACTAATCTATTGGCTCTTAATGCATCCATTGAAGCTGCCAGAGCAGGAGAACACGGCCGCGGTTTTGCGGTGGTGGCAGATGAGGTAAGAAAGCTTGCTGAGCAGTCCGGAAAGGCGGCAAAAGAAATCTCTGACATAGTAAAAACTATACAAACAAGCAGTAAAGTCGCTGTAGACTCAATGTCAAAAAGTAAGCGCGAAGTCGAGGAAGGACAAGAATTGATTCAAGATATCAACGAACATATCGATACTTTAATGGCAGAAATAGACAAGGTTACTAATCAGGCTAAAAACATTTCTGAAGAGCTTACTCAGCAGTATACCCATATTGATGGCATTGTCCGTATGATTTCAGACATATCCAGTATATCTCAGGAAACCGCTGCCGGAACTGAAGAGGTTTCTGCTTCTACCGAAGAACAGACTGCAACCATGGAAAATATATCGGCTGCAGCTCAAGACCTTGCAAAACTTGCTGATAACTTGTTAGCATTGGTAGGTAAATTTAAAGTATAAACTTAATTTTGATAAAGCACCGGTATTTTTACCGGTGCTTTTTATGCTTTCGATGGCCCTATGATTTTAAGGCCTTCAAATTTTAATTGTCTCAGTGCCTCATATACCACAATGGCGACAGAATTGGAAAGATTAAGAGACCTTGCCTCATCCGACATGGGTATTCTTACACATCTTTCCCAATTGGCCTGCAGGAGTTGCATAGGAAGGCCTGCCGTCTCTTTTCCAAACACAAGATAAGAATTTGGCCCGTAAGTTACATCAGTATAGCATTTTTTTGCTTTTGTAGTTAAAAAATATTTGTCAGTGCCGGGGTTTTTCTCTTCAAACTCAGCATAATTTTCATAATACTTTATATCCACAAGATGCCAGTAGTCAAGACCTGCTCGCTTTAAGTACTTATCCTCCAAGCTAAAACCTAAAGGCCCTACAAGGTGCAATACCGAATTTGTGGCAGCACATGTTCTTGCGATATTTCCGGTATTTTGAGGTATCTCAGGTTCAACCAATACTATATTCAGCATTAAAGTTTCATCTTCCTTTACGAAATATCAATAGTTTTTCTGATTCTTTTATCGAAATAACATAATTTATTATAGCCAAAACTCTTGGCAAATTCCAGGGCTTTATCGAAATCCCGGCCCACATCTTCCGGAATGTGCGCATCTGAATTAATTATTATGGGAACATCATATTTCTTAAAAAAGCTCATAAGTTCCGGCGATGGATAAATTTCTCCCACCGGTTTTCTAAGCCCGGCAGTGCTGACTTCCATACATATATCAGTATCTTTTGCTGTTTTTGCAAGTTCCTGGTACACCGGCGCCATATCTTTTGCTGCTCTATAGCCAAATACTTTGATTACATCAGGGTGGGCGATAAAATCAAAGATGCCGGATTTTACAGCCATAATAAGCACTGAAAAATAATCCTCATATAATTTATTTACATCGGATTTTTCCCATATAGACTTTAGAAGGGGATGATCAAACCCAAAATCTCCCAGCCAATGCACAGAACCTATCACAAAGTCAAAGGGGTACGATTTTGAAAATTTGCGTATTTCCTTTTCATATTCCGGTACATAATCCAACTCTATGCCCAACTTTACCGGAAAGCCAGATTTTTTTGCTTCTTCTACTGCTTTTATATATTCTTCGATGCTTTCTGTCGCTTCTTTTTGTGTCCATTCTCCTCTAAAGCCCTCGCTTGCAAGTAAACTAACTGACTCCTTAAATCTGTGGCCGTGTTCTGAGAAGCCTATTTCTACCACATTTCGCTTTTTACCCACTTCTACAAATTTCTGCATCCATTCAAGACTAAAGGGTCCATTTTCAAGATGCACATGAAAATCGCGAAATTCCATAATTTTCTCCTTTCATTGTCTCCGTGTTTTGCAGCATTTAAGCAACTATTATTATAACAAAAAAGAACCCATTTAAATAGCTTGTTTGTTTGGGTATGCTATATGGCAAATTGTTCTGTTGTAAGAAGAAAAGGCTCGGTATCTTAAGATGCCGGGCCTTTTCTTTATAGAATATTTATTTTGCCTTGGTTTTCCCTTGCTAGACAGCTGCCTCGATTTTGTTATTTGCTTTTGCCTTTACTTTTGGAAATCCAAAAGCTATTGCAAGAAGCGCCGTAATGCCTAAAAGATAGGGATAATAGAGTGTGGGCATTATCTCAATAGGCGAAAGGCCGGACAGCTGGCCTGCTAAAAGCATTTGAGCTCCGTAAGGTATAATCCCCTGCCACACACAGGAAAAAATATCTAACATACTTGCGCTTCGCCGCGGATCCACACCATTTTCATCGGCAATCTGTTTTGCCATAGGACCCGTTATAACAATGGCTACTGTATTATTAGCAGTACAGATGTCTGCAACTGATACAAGAGCTGCAATACCAAGCTCTGCTCCTTTTACGCTCTTTATCTTGCTGCTGATAAGATTTAAAAGGTAGTCTATGCCGCCTTCTTTGGAAATCAAGGCCGCAAGACCTCCTATCAAAAGCGATAGTATGAATATCTCCTGCATGGATGTAAAGCCTTCATAGATTTTTTGAGAGTATCCGATAAGAGTAAAGCTGCCTTCGGCAAGGCCTATTACTCCGCCTAATGCAATACCTATTATAAGGACCAGGAAAACATTCATCCCGGCTAACGCAAGAACTAAAACCGATATGTACGGGATGATTTTTATAAAACTGTACTCTAAATCGGTAGGAATTTTTCCGCTTACACCAAAAATCGTCATTACAACTATTGTTGCAATTGCCGCAGGTAATGCTATTAAAAAGTTCATGATAAATTTGTCTCGCATCTCGCAGCCTTGAGTGCGAGTTGCAGCGATAGTTGTATCAGATATCATGGAAAGATTGTCGCCGAACATTGCTCCACCGACTACTGCTCCAACAGCTAAAGCTACCGGAAGCTGGGCCTTTACAGCCATCTCTACTGCAATGGGCGCCACCGCGCCTATAGTTCCCATAGATGTTCCCATGGCTGTTGCAACAAATGAGGCAATTATGAAAAGTCCGGGTAAAATGAGTCTGGGAGGTATAACTGAAAGTCCGAAATTTACAGTGGAATCCACGCCTCCCATGGCGCTTGCCACCGCAGAAAATCCACCGGCCAAAAGATAAATCATGCACATTATAATGATATTGCTTTCGCCTACGCCGGCCACAAATGTATCCATTTTTTCATCCATGGTGCCCTTGCAAACAATAAATGCAACAATGATTCCAACAACGGCTGCAACAGGTGCAGGTAACTGATAAAACGCAAATTCTACGCCCTTAGCATTAAAATACAGACCTGAGCCTAAAAATAATACTAAAAACACAACTAATGGCAGTAATGCTACCGGATTGCCTTTCTTCATTCATATCCTCCTTTTTATATTTTATTTTAAATTTGCCGGCCCATAAGACCGGCAAACAAAATTATACCATAGTATCTGTTTTAATCCTACTTTGTTTGTTTTGCAACTTCATTTAATGCCTGATCTAAATCAGCAATTATATCCTCCACATCTTCAATACCTACAGAGAGTCTTACCTGACCGTCAGTAATTCCTGCCTTTAACCTTTCTTCACGAGGCACCGGTGAATGTGTCATGGAAGCCGGATGCTGAATAAGTGAGTCAACACATCCTAAGCTCACTGCAAGTGTTATCATTTTAACACTATTCATCAGTACTTTGCCTGCTTCAAGACCGCCTTTTAGTTCAAAGGTTATCATTCCGCCAAATCCATCCATCTGCCGTTTGGCAAGTTCATATTGGGGATGTGAGGGAAGTCCGGGATAGTAAACTTTATCTACTAAAGGATGATTTTCCAGGTATTCAGCTACTTTTTGCGCATTGGCACAGTGTCTGTCCATTCTTACTCCCAATGTCTTTATTCCCCTCATTAAAAGCCATGCATCAAAAGGCGATAAGATTCCGCCAAAATCCTTTAAGTAGGGTATGCGCATTGGATCCAATAATTCCTTAGGTCCCACTATAAGTCCTGCCAGCAAATCTCCGTGTCCGCCAAGGTATTTTGTGGCACTATGAACCACTACATCTACGCCGTGCTCTATAGGTCTTTGCAGGTATGGAGACATAAATGTGTTGTCTGTTATAATATATGCGCCGTGTTTATGAGCTATTTCAGATGCGCCCTTAAGGTCTACCAGTTTCATAGTGGGGTTTGCCGGTGTCTCAACATATACAACTTTTGTATTAGGCTTCATGGCATTTTCGATATTTTCCAGTTTAGATGTATCCACCATAGTAACTTCAATGCCATACTGAGGTAAGATTTCGCTTATAAAGCTGTGAGTGCATCCATACAATGCATCTCCGGCTACAATATGATCGCCCTTTTTAAGCAGTGTTACAAGAGCAGTGGAAATTGCAGCCATTCCTGAGGCTGTTGCAATAGCCTCTTCTCCCCCCTCCAGGACTGCCACCTTTTTTTCCAGTTCGGAAATCGTGGGATTGCCAAGCCTTGTGTAAATATAGCCTTCCTCTTCCCCTGCAAATCTGCGAGCTCCCTGATCTACATCTTTAAACACAAAGGTGGATGTCTGATAAATCGGTGTTACATGAGCTCCTGTTGCAGGACATGGTTTCTGGCCTGCATGAATAGCTTTTGTATTAAAGCCTTTTGTTTTTATGTTATTCATAAGATAAGCCTCCCAAAAAATAAATTTATAATTTCTGACTATTATATTATGCAAGACTTGTGCCAATCATAAGATGGTCATAATATGACCCTAATGGTAATTTTTTTAACCGTACATAAAAATATAACGGTAAAAATTTCTACCATTGGTAAATAATTTTACCGTTAAAGTTCCTCATGATTAATATTGTACTGCTTTATTTTATTTATCACGGTTGCATGAGTTACGCCAAGGGCCTTTGCAGCTTTTCTTATACTCTTATGCTGTTTTAAAGCTTCTACTATTGCAATCTTTTCAGTCTCTGCTACGATATCCTTTAGAGTCCTCTGACTTTTTGAGTTTATTACGGCATTGCTTTTTAAGTCATCATGACGAAATAATAAATGCTGAGGTTCAATTCTATTATCGCACAAGTTTATAGCCCTTTCTATAACATTGGACAATTCCCTTATATTTCCGGGCCATTCGTATTTTATTAAAAGCTCCATAGCCTCATCGCTTATGCCTTCCACTTTTTTGCCCATTTTGTATGAAATCTTTTTGATATATGCGTGAACCAATATAGGAATATCTTCTTTTCTCTCTCGCAGCGGAGGTATAACAAGGGGAATTACATTTAAACGATAGTACAGGTCATCTCGGAATTGGCCATTTTTCATGAGTTCCTCCAAGTTCCTGTTTGTGGCTGCTATAATTCTTACATCCACCGGTATCTCCTCGTTTGCCCCTACTTGCCTGATTTTGTTTTCTTGAAGAACCCGAAGAAGTTTTACCTGTAAATGGGTTGAAAGTTCTCCTATTTCATCTAAAAACAGAGTGCCTTTGTCCGCATATTTAAACAAGCCCTGCTTTCCGCCTTTTTTCGCACCTGTAAAAGCCCCTTCTTCATATCCGAAAAGCTCGCTTTCCAGCAGTGCATCAGGCAGGGCTGCACAGTTTACCGCAACAAACGGTTTGTCTCTTCTAGGACTTGCCATGTGAATCGATCTTGCAAAAAGTTCCTTGCCGGTGCCGCTTTCTCCTCGTATCAGCACAGTAGAATCGCTTTTTGCCACCATCATCGCAAGTTCCTTTGCCTTAGTAATAGCCTCGCTTTTTCCTAAAATTTCATCAAACGTAATCATGGGAGTTTGGGTAAAATCGTGAATAAGCTCCATTACAGTTTCTATATCCTTCAATGATGCAACTGCACCTATCGGCTTGCCTTCTTCGTCGAGAATGGGCCGGCCTGATGTGATATAGTGGCTCTTGAGCTTTTCGGTGTTTATAATCATCTCTTCATTGTCATAGCTTTCACCTGTAACTATGGTTTTCAGCATGGGGATATCGGGTGATATAAGGTCAGCGATATTTTTTCCCATAGCGTCTTTTGCTTTAATCTTGAGGATTTTTTCTGCCGCCGGGTTAAATGTTGTAATAATTCCCTTATCATCAACAGCAATTATCCCTTCTCCTGCCGCATCCAGCACTGCTTTTATATGTCTTTCCCGTCTTTCATGAGGCAAAAGTTCAACCTTCTTTACTTCGAGCACATCTTCCTCGGCCTGAAGCTGAGTTATTAGATCGGATAGCGGTATCCGAAGACTGGAGTCTATCTTTATGCATGCTAAGCCCGGGCTCACTTCTAAAGCCTTTAGGTTTACATCATATCGATAGAGTATTCTTAAAATATCTAAAGCCATGCCAATTCTGTCTCTTGTGTATATTTGAAGTCTTATGCTGCTCAACTTCCCACCTCCGCCTTTTATTATATCACAAATAGAAAAAGCCCGGACTTTTAAAATCCAGGCTTTACTTCCCCTATTAATATCCGTTTTGGGCCGTATGATGGTTCTGGTAGCATTCGCTGCAGTATACGGGTCTATCATTTCTGGGCTTAAAGGGAACTTGTGTGGTCGCTCCACAGTCGGCGCAAACTGCTTCATACATTTGTCTGTTCTGCTTTCTTTGGCCATTGCCGTTCATTTTCTTTTTGCGTGCGTCGCGGCAGTCTTTGCATCTGATGGGTTCGTTCTCGAAACCCTTCTCTGCGTAAAATTCTTGTTCGCCTGCAGTGAAGACAAATTCCTTGCCACACTCTTTACACACTAATGTTTTGTCCTGAAATGCCATTAAAAAACCCCTCACTTTGAAAAGTTGTATTGGCATCTTAGCTGACCTGGTTTTTCCCCAAAACGCCGTATACTGCGAGTGGAACGCCACTCTGGGAGTCGTTTCGCCTACGGCCGTAGCATCGACTTTCAACCACAGACCTAAGTTATGCCTCAAGCCTAATTATAAACGCAATTCTTGAAAAAAGCAAGAAAAATAATTTGTTATTCATACTTCGCCACTTTATTTTTTTGTATCAATAAAAGCCCCGCCCCGCGAGGTTTTCCCAATAACTCCGTATCCTTTGAGGGCGCTTTTCATACTATTTAAATTTTCAATATCATCTTTTAGTTTTAAGAACATCTTTTCAATAGAGCTTCGATTTTCATCATCAAGTTTTTTTATTTTTTTAAGCCATTCTCCTATAGTATTGTATAACTGCCTGATTTTAGGGTCTGAATGGTTGAGCATATACTCCCTCATAGCTGCGATATCGCCTTTAAAAAGCGCAGACAGGCGGCTGTCTGTAAGATCGATTTCACTTATAAGCTGCTGCCTGCCGCTCATGGTATTTAGCAAGTCTTCAGCATCGTCTTTTTGCAGTGCGCCGGAAATTTTCTCTGTGCTGCTATAAAGTTTTTCCATATAGCTTAATTTATCTTCAAGCAATTTCAATACATCTTTTTCCATTGTATTTCTCCTGCTGCCTTTTTTGATAAATCAGGCATTCTTTTTTAATCTAATGCAGGCTTCGCTCCATGTATCTTTTAAATCTGTTAGCATTGACTCTACTGTATCGAGTATATTTACATCTTTCTTGATATTTGCTTCAATAAGCTGTCTATACAAAAAATCGTAGATTTTTACAAGGTCTTCTGACACTTCGTAGCTCATGTCAAGGCTTGCTTCAAGCTCGGCAATTATGTCCTCGGCTCTTGCAATATTGTAGTTGGCACTCTCAATGTCTTTTTCCTCCACGGCTTTTTTTGCAAGCCTTACAAATTTTATCGCTCCCTCAAACAGCATAATCATTAATCGTTCAGGAGAGGCTGACATTATGGAATTATAACGGTACTGTTGATAACCGTTGGCGTTTATCATCTATAGACCCCCTTTGCATCTGCTATAAAATCTAAGAGCTGCTGCCCGAATATGTTCCAAACTGCATACTTATCCACATGCTCTGCTGGTTTGCGTACTGGACGGCTTGCTCCATTGCGGTAAATTTGCTCCAGTAGCGATCTTCTGTCTGTTTCAGTTGTTCTTCTAATGCTGAAATGCGGTCCTCTGTCTCGGTAATCTTTTTCCCAAGTACGCTGTCATCATATATCTGATATTCTCCGCCGCCGGCTTTTTGAGTAATATCATTTATACCGCTCTTTAGTATATCATATACGCGGGTCGCAACTCCTTGGCTGCTGTAATTATCGCCTGAGCTGTTGAAAAGCTTTGTAATGCTGTCAGGATCTTGGGTGATAGCCGCTCGAAGTTTGTCCTCATCAACGTATAGTTTGCCTTTTTCTTTCCAATTACTTGTGGTGATACCTATGGAAGAAAGAGAATTTAGACCTTTCGGCAGTCCTGCAACCGGTGTAGATACCGCCGAGCGAAGATTATTTACTATATTGTTTAATATCGAGTCAGATCTGAGAAGCCCGCTTTTCGCCTTTTCTTCCCACAGCTTTATCTCATCTTCACTCATGGCACTTCTTTGTTCTTGGGTAAGAGGAGTGTAATCTTTGTAGCGCTGCTCAGAAAGTTTTCCGTTTATTAAGTCGATGGTTTCGTTATAAAGGTCAACGTACTTTTTTATATTGTCTACTACGCTGTCCACATCATTTTCCAAATGAAAGGACGCGGTTTTGCCAACTTCCATGGTTTCTTTTAGGGTAAATCTCATACCTAAAGCAGTAAAATCATTTGTAGATTTTTCAACAATGGTGCCGTTTAAAACTATTCTGGCGTTTTCCCCTGAAGCCTCGGCTGCATTAAACCCGAGAGCCGTGAAAAATCCGCTGTCATCAGTTATTTCTACCTTTGCGCCAAGACCTGTTTCTTTTGATGATATTACAAGTTTGTCTGTTAGCGCATCGTAGCGTGCTGTAGCGCCTAAATCCGCTGTTGTATTTATTTTATCAAGGATAGTCTGCAAGCTTGCATTAGAATCAAATTCAAAGGCTTTTCCGTTTATCTTAAAGGATATATTTGTATCTCCAATACTGCCTGATATCTGAGACTTTAGAGATGTGTTTAGATTTAGCGGGCTATAAGCTGCGCCGTCGCTAAATCCGATCTTTGAAAGGGTTGTGTCATTTTCAACTGCATTTAAGGTTATCGGGACTTTGTTGTAGTTTTCTGCAGGTTGTAATGTAAGCTTATTATTCTGAATGTTTACCTGCACCCGCTTTATACCGCTGATGGTATCTCCGTTGCTGTCGCCCTGCCAGCCGAAGGCTGTATTTATAGCCCTCTCCAGGTCTTGTGCCAGAGCCTCCATATCGTCGGCATTTGACGTGTCATATGTTCCGGCGTTTAGTTCAACAGTCTTTTTTACTCCATTTATTGTTACAGAAAATCTGCTGCCTTCTGTAATTTCTATCTGGCCGGAAAGCTCCTGTCCTGTTAATGGTTTTGCAAGGCCAGATGCGCTTTCAAGCTTTGCATAGCTTGCTATCTGTTCAACTTTAACAGTATAATTTCCGGGAACGGCTGCGGCACCTGGCGCCACTGAAAAATACTTGCTAAAGTCTGCACCATCGTTCATTGTCCCTACTGCTTTATATTTCAAATACGAACCTGCAAGCTTCATATTAAATGTGCTGTCGTAAAAGGACTTTAGCTTTAGGTTTATATCCCGGTAGTCTGATTTTTGCCATTCTAGAATTTGCTTTTGCTGGTAGAGCTTGTCGACTTTTGTCCTTTCAGCCTTCATCAGGTCTGATACAATTTGGTCTATATCCATACCCGAGACCAAACCGCCTATTCTCATTGAACTTGAGGCCATTTTTCTCACCTCCTCTAAGGCTTATGCCTTCTCATCTACTATAAGGCCTGCCTGTTTCCAGAGCCCCGCTAAAAGATCGAGGAACTTTTCCGGGGGAATCTCCGCTATTACGTCGCTGGTTATTCTGTCAACTATTCTAACCATCACTCTTTTGGTTCCGTCATGGATTTTAAACTCCATTCGCGTAGATGTATATTCATTTGATAAACTTCTCAAGCTTTTTATGTCAAGCTCAAAATCCTTATTTTCTTGACCGCCCCTAAGATCAGCAGCTTCTCCTGTGGTTTTTGAAAGGTTTTGCGCAAAGCTCATATCTATATTGCTAAAATAAGATGAATCTATCCTCAAATAATATCACCCCGCATAATACACAGCCCGGCGGATTCCGCCGGGCATGCAAGATTATAGAAATAATGCAGAGTTTAACCTAAAAGCTTAAGCACAGTCTGAGGAGCTGCATTAGCTTGAGCCAGCATAGCGGTTGCAGCCTGGGTCAAGATATTCTGCTTAGTGAACTCCATCATTTCCTTCGCCATATCCACATCACGGATACGGGATTCTGCAGCCTGCAGGTTTTCTGCAGATGCATCTAGGTTGTTAATGGTGTGCTCTAAGCGGTTCTGCATAGCACCAAGTTTGGAGCGCTCGGCAGAAACCGTTTCAATAGCTCTGTTTATTACTGTAATTGCCTCATCGGCCGCTGCCTGAGTGGACACATCAATACCCTTCGGTGCCACAGCCTCTTCGATAACTTTACCATCCTCATCTATTACTGCTGCTTGGGCTTTATTTTCTGTTAAAGCAATTGTTATTTTGTCACTTGTATCGCTTAAATTTTCTAGTGTTTTCCCATCTGCCAGATTTATAGTAATACCACCAAAATCCGCATCGCTACCGGTTGTAAAAGTTGTAGCTGTTTTATCTGTAATAGTAAAGTCCTTGCTGTCAGTGCCGTTGCTTACGGTAATCACTTCTGCAGCGTCTGTGCCTGAAACAGCTCTGTCTGTAGTGGCAGTTGCAGTAAGCCCCAATGTTGCAGAAGCTGTATTAGCAGTTATAGCTACTTGCGCAGAAGCTCCTGTATTTGAAGAAGTAATAGTTAAAGCATCTCCATTGTTCCCAACTGTAAAAGTTACTCCATCATGAGCAGCGCCATCGTAAACAGCATTAATATCACTTTGTAGAGCAGAAACTAAAGTATTGATATCAAAAGCGGTGGTGCTTCCATCAAGAGCACTAACATTTGTCAAGGCTACCTCTTGACCATTTAAAACGATCTTATCTAGCGTTGATAAACTTGTAGTAAAGATGCTGCTTACCTCTGTACCTTCTAATACTGCTGCTTTCGCCGGTTCTGCCGAATACGCAAAGCTTAGCTCTGCACCGTCTACAACTTTGCTCCCTGTAGTATCTGCTAATGTTACACTGCCGATTGAGGAACCAGTTGCAATAGTTGCCTCTTTTACTATGCTGTCAGCGGCTATTCCAAGGGAGTAAGCATCCATCGCATTTATACCTAGGGAAATGTTCTGCCCTTCGTTTGCGCCGATATGGAACTTAATGTCTTTGATTCCGCCGTTTAAGAGCTTTTGTGTGTTAAATTCCGTATTATTAGAAATTCTTGTTATCTCAGCTGCCAATTGGTCGACTTCTTTTTGAATCTCGCCTCTGTCAACTTCGATGTTGGTATCGCTTGATGACTGAACAGCAAGTTCTCTCATTTTCTGCAGAATAGAGTGGGTTTCGTTAAGTCCGCCTTCTGCAGTCTGAATAAGGGAAATACCGTCTTGGGCATTCTTTGATGCCATATTAAGCCCTCTTATCTGTGCTCTCATCTTTTCAGATATTGCAAGTCCTGCAGCGTCGTCACCGGCTCTGTTTATTCTATAACCGGATGACAGTTTTTCAAGTGATTTCTGCATATTTGAATTGTTGATTGAAAGCTGGCGGTGAGTGTTCAGTGCCATAATGTTGTTGTTAATTCTCATTAATTATTCCTCCCTGATTATTTATTTTCCCGCATCCCTGCAGGTAAATTTTTTTCGACCGGCCGGATCGAAATCATCTTTTCACTTTTATTATCGGTAGATATGAAATAGAGTTAATTTTGAAATTCGGCTTTTATATATCATTTTATACGTTTTGCTTCATAAATCTCGCAATTAGTATGCCATTTAGCTTTTTTGCGCTATTTTTCGCTTTGATACTTTGCGGTAACTAATTGTTTTGCTGATAAATAGCTAAAAGTTCTTCCAGATTTATCTCCGGATATATTTCTTTTACAATCTCGCCGATTGATTCTGCTTCATCATTTTTATTCATAATGGTATACAATTGGTATATCAGCATATAATTGTCAATATCTGTTTTATCTAAATTAAGCGCGTTTGAGGCCATGACAAGTGCATCATCATTCATTCCTTTTTCAATTGCTTTTTGCGCAAGATATCTGTAAACTCCCGGATCTTGGCAGTTGCGGTCTGCCGCTATAATATAGGCTTGAAGTGCTTGCTCCTCAAAACCCATTTCCTGCATCATTTTACCGTATCTTGCATAGTCGTCTCTTCCAAAATCAATGTTGTAAATGTTTAGTACATCATTTAGCAGTTCAAATTCATTTATTTTCAATAAGAAACTCAATAATTGGAAAAACGATTCTCTTATATCATCAAACTTTGCTCTCATATCGCCTATTAAACTCAAGAACAGTTTTTTATCTGCTGAATCTTCCAGTTCCCACAATATGTCTTTTGCGCGATCAAGATTTTTTAGTATCATATAGCATAAGGATGTATAGTAAACTGACATACTTTTTGATTTACCGAATTCTGCCTCAAAGTATTTCAAGGCATCTTCATATTTTTTTAGGCCCATGTATGCAATGCCTTTTAAATTATTTAATCCTCCAATTTCAACATTAATTTCTTCAAGATATTGCAGTGCTACGTTGAATTCTCCAACATCCAAGTATAGTTGTGCCAATATAGCAAAGTTGTTAGGATTTGTTTTTTCCACATACTTATCAAAGAATTCTCTTACCGCTTCAGGTGTTTCATTTTTAACAAGGATCTCGAAAAGTTTTTTGAAAACCTGACCGTATCCGGGTTTTATTACGAGCAGCTTGGTGTATTCTTTGACGGCATTATGCAGTTGGCCTAATTTTTCATAGCAAAAAGCGATCATATATCTTGCTTTGTAGCTTCCAGCGCCTGCTATAGTATTTGCAACTCCGCTATATTCACCTATAGACAAACATTCTGTAAACATTTCAATAGCTTTTCGATACCGCTTTTGCTCCACGTATATGCTTGCCTCAAGAAATCTGAAATCCGGTACTTGCGGATATATTGCTGCGGCCTGCTCAATAATATTTAGCGCCTGCTCATACTCCTTTAACTCAGTATGTGCAGATATTAGATATATTAATGTTCTTATCATTAAAGATGAATTAGAAGATAAAGATTTTTGGGCAATCATTAAATGTTTAAGTGCTTTTTGATACTCTCTTGCATTGCAGTATTCTACTCCCAGGTTGACATGCTGGAACATATCGTTGGGATGTTCTAAAAGATAATCTGAAATCATTTTTATATACCGCTGTGTCTTATTCTTTTCAATTCTTATCTCGCTCAAGTATCCATAGTGTAAAATTGTTACATCTGCTTTTTTAAATATAGGCTCACTGCCATCTGCTACGTTTTTTAAATTTTCATGAATAGGATATACGTATTTTAGCTTTCCATTATTTCTAAATAACTTAAAATTATAGTGAATCTGGGCAAGATCGTCTGAAGCATTACTTCCGCTATAGTTTATAAATTTAAATATATAAGCTTCTACAGTGTCATCATTTAGCAATGGCAGGATTTTTGCAACATCTTCTTTTTTAACTTCCTCATCCGCATCTAGGAATAATATCCAATCAGATTTGGCGTGTTCTATAGCAGTATTTCGCGCTTTGCTGAAATCATCCTGCCACTTTTCATGTATCACTCTTGCGCCAAGGTTTTCGGCTATCTCCACCGTCCTATCCTTTGAACCTGTATCCACCACCACAATCTCATCCACTATATCTTTAACACTATTTATACATCGGAAAATATTCTTTTCTTCATCCTTTGTAATGATGCAGAGCGAGAGGGTGGAAGGCTTTAGTTCGCTGTTTAATAAAGCCAACTGTTTCTTAATATCAGTATTTTCATTCATATACGCTGTCTCCCTAAATAATTATTTAAGAGTTTATCAAGCTACTTATTTGCTTCAACAATATTATATAAGTATTCTTCCCATTTCTTCGCTATAATTTTTGCATCAAAATCCAGTGCTGTTTGCCTGCCTCGTTCCGATAATAATTTTCTTAATTTTCTGTTGGAGATTAATTCGATTATTCCATACGCTAAGGAATCAATATCTCCTGGTTCAACTAGTAACATTCTTATGTTAAATCTTCACGCCAGTAATGAGCATTTTTGTCTTCTACATAATGTGGCAGATGTAGCGCTTCTACGCTTTGTTATATTCCTTCCAAAAACCCAAGGTTTCTGTCTTCAAGAGTTCCCACGACGGCCGCTCTGTCTAAAAATGAATTTGAAATTTCGCAGCTTGTTTCCGGAAGAAGGGCGCAGCTGTGGCATGCGGCGTAATTTTATCCACTCTTCTATACATTTATAGCTAAGGATTCCATCTAATTACCACTTGTTACCACTTGTAAAAGTTTGACGTCTTCATTTCCTTTAAGAAATGAGCTGGGTATATAAATACTATTGAACGGCCTATAGTTGTCATATGTATCAAACCTAATAGTATTTGTATGGCAGCTTACTCTCTTGACATACTTAATAATAGGCTCATTTTTTAATTCGGGATTTTCGGTAAAATCTCTCTCGTTTCTAATTGTTTCCGGATCAAATTCTTCCCTAAATTTAATAATCACTTCTATTGATTTTGGAATTGGCTCTGGTACTCTCCGTTTTTGTATAAAGAGATTGCTAAATTCATTGGATTCTTTATAGCTCCATTTGTAAAATGCCCCATTATTGCTTGTACCATTAAAATAAAAGGTTTCTGAAGCAGCCATGGATTTTCCTCCTACGCATTTTATAGATTGGATCTTTACAATTTATACCTATATCATAATATTTTAGTTTGACCGAAGGTTTTTATAATTATCACTATCCTTTTAACATTTTATCTTATTTCTAAATTACTTCTACACAAAATATATATTTCCTTCTTCTTCCAGTCACAATACTTACGCCGATATTAAATCTATTTAAATTCTCTTTAATTGTAGCAAACGCCTTAGGATATTTCATTTTAAGAGAAAGTTTAATTTGCAAAGGTTTTTATTCGAATACAACACTAAAAGAAACTGTATGTCAAGTATTTTAAAACGTAAACACCGGCGGTGTAACTTTGACAGTATTTGAATTACTAACAGCTTCTTTTGCGGCAGATAATTTTTCACTAAGGGAGAATTGGAAATTAAGATACGAAGGCAATCCAAGCAATAATGAATTTGTAATAATATTTCAGTTTTTCAGAGGCTTCCTTGCACCATGTGCCTTGAAAGAGAAAAAACCGCAGCAGTGCGGTTAAGAGTTTCTTTGCATGTTTTTAAGAAAGTCGCAAAAACTTTTTTGTTTCTCTTTGGTTTTATCGTAGATTCGCACGGAAATAATATTAAAAAAAGTCAAGAAAAAAATGTTATAATAAGATTAAAGGTATACTTCCATTTGAAGTTTGTAATTTAAATTATTTCTAATTGAGGTGATGGATTTGAAAAAAGTTAATTTCACAATTCTTATAGAAAAGGACGAAGATGGATTATATATAGCATCAGTGCCTGCATTGAGAGGATGTCATACACAAGCTAAAACCGTTGAAG